>JAJEBJ010000090.1 GCA_022822575.1 Alphaproteobacteria bacterium
CGTGGCTTGTGGCCATGCGGATCATGCGGACCTGAACGCGGCCCGCAACATCAGGCGTCGGGGACTGGCGCATCTGCACGGGGAGGGAGCGTTGCCGTCAGGCACTCCGATGATCCGTGAAACGGATCGGAGGCTGGCAGCATGAGCCATTTAGACAACGATACAAGTCCCAAATCAACCGGACAGCTCGAAGCGCGCCTCGCCGCAGGCGACTTCGTCATCACGGCCGAAACCACACCGCCCGATGCCGCCACCAGCGATGCGGTGATGGAGCGGACAGGCTGTCTCAAGGGTCTCGTCGATGCCGTCAACGTGACCGACGGCGCCGGGGCGAGGACTCACATGTCCGCTCTCCCCTGCGCCGCGATCCTGGCCGCGAACGGCATCGAGCCGGTGCTGCAGTTCACGGTGCGCGACCGCAACCGCCTCGCAATCCAGGGAGACATGATCGGTGCGGCAGCGCTGGGCGTTCCGTCGATTCTGTGTCTCCACGGCGACAGCATCACCAAGGGCGACCAGCCTGATGCGAAGGCGGTGGAGGACACCGACAGCCGTGGTCTCATCTCCATGGCGCGCCAGATGCGCGACGAGGGTTGCCTGCCGTCGGGCCGCACCATCGATCCGCCACCCGGCCTGCTGATCGGTGCTGCCGACACCCCGCGCGACCCCGGCGCCGGATTCAACACCGACGGCCTCGATGCCAAGATCGCCGCCGGTGTGGATTTCTTCCAGACCCAGTTTGCCTACGACATCGACGTCCTGAAGCGCTACATGGCGGCACTCGACGATCACGGAATCACCCGCAAGGCATGGTTCATCGTCGGCGTCGGGCCGATCATGTCGGCCCGCTCGGCCCGCTGGATGGACGCGAACCTCTTTGGCGTTCACGTGCCCGAACATGTCATCCGCCGGATCGAGGGCGCAGCGGACGAGAAGGAGGAAGGGCGCAGGGTCTGCGCCGAGCTCATCGAGCAGTTCAGGGAGATCAAGGGCATCGCCGGCGCCCACATGATGGCGCCAAGGGGCGAGAAGGCGATCGCCAGGACCCTGACCGACTACCGGATCCGCGGCTGATCCGAAGGCAGGCGGGAGGAGTTCCTCCATGTGGTCCATGAAAGACTGGTCGGTCCGTCATGCGCATGGCCTTGCCCGTCTCTATGCCGTCTTTGAGCACCTCCTGGTCGTCGTCGGACCCCTGGTGCGCCTCATCGGTCACGAACGCCTCGAACGGCCGGTCGCCGCCGTCGAGCGAACGATCAAGGGAACCCTCTTCGATTGTCGCATGTGCGGCGCCTGCGTGCTCTCCTCCACCGGCATGTCCTGTCCCCGCAACTGCCCGAAGAACCTGCTGAACGGACCCTGCGGCGGCGTGCGCGCTGACGGCGCCTGCGAGATCCTGCCCGACATGACCTGCGTCTGGGTTAAGGCCGTCGAAGGGGACCGCAACTTGGGAGGCGGCACCATCGGGCTCCTTCCCGCAGGCGATCATCGCCTCGTCAGGCGATCGTCCTGGCTGCGCATCCTGCGCCTGCGTTCGGCGAAGAGCGCACGGTGACCGGCCTCGACCGCCCGGGCACCGGTCCGCTCAACGAGGGACCGGCATTCCCCGCCATGAAGTCCCCGGGACCCATCGACCCCGGCGCGCCCCTTGAACGGCTGCCGGGACACAGTTCGCGCGGCCGTCTCGAACGGGTGCTGAGGGCCGGCGAATTCGCCGTCACGGCGGAACTCTCGCCGCCCGATTCCGCCGACCCCATGGATGTCTTCGACCGGGCGGCGATCTTCGACGGCTGGGTCGATGCCATCAATGCGACCGACGGCTCCGGCGCCAACTGTCACATGTCCAGTCTTGGCGTGTGCGCCCTCCTCACCCGCGTCGGCTACGCGACGGTGATGCAGATCTCGGCCCGCGACCGCAACCGGATCGCCATCCAGGGGGATGTGCTGTCGGCGGCGGCGATGGGGGTCACCAACATCCTGTGCCTCACCGGCGACGGTGTCGAATGCGGTGATCACCCTGAGGCACAACCCGTCTTCGATCTCGACTGCATGACGACACTCGACGTGCTCACCACCATGCGCGACGAGGGCACCTTCGCATCGGGCCGCCGTCTCGACCGCGCGCCCGAACTCTTCCTCGGGGCCGCCGCCAATCCCTTTGCCCCGCCCTTCGACTACCGGCCACTGCGGCTGCAACGCAAGATCGAGGCGGGGGCGCAGTTCGTGCAGACCCAGTACTGCTTCGACGTCCCCCGCCTCGAGCGCTACATGGAGCGTGTGCGCGATCTGGGGCTTCACGAGAGATGCTTCATCCTGGTGGGGGTCGGGCCACTGGCCTCGGCCCGGGCGGCGCGATGGATCCGCACCCATGTGCCGGGTGTCCACATTCCCGACGCCGTCATCGACAGGCTGGCGGGTGCGGCGGACGCCCGGGAGGAAGGAAAGCGGCTCTGTGTTGAACTCGTCCAGCAGATACGCGACATCGAAGGCATTTCCGGGATACACCTGATGGCCTATCGTCAGGAGGAGAGCGTTGCCTGGATCATTGCGGAGTCGGACGCGCTCAAGGGACGCACTCCGCATGCCGTTCATCCCGTTATTCCCGACTACATGCGAAGGAAGGCATTGGCCAAGGCATGACTGAGACCGTGATCAGCTCGGCGACGAAGACCGTCGTCATCGGCTTTGACCGCCCGTTCACCGTCATCGGTGAGCGAATCAACCCGACGGGCCGCAAGCGCCTCGCCGCCGAAATGGCCGATGGCGACTACTCACGCGTTGAGTCCGATACCGTGGCCCAGGTGGCCGCAGGGGCCCACATGCTCGACGTCAACGCGGGCGTTCCGCTCGCCGACGAACCACAGATCCTCCATGACTGCATCAAGCTCGTGCAGTCCCTGACCGATGCGCCGCTGTCGATCGACAGTTCCATCGTCGCCGCCCTTGAAAGCGGCCTTGACGCCTATGTCGGCAAGCCCCTGGTCAACTCCGTCACCGGCGAGGAGGAACGGCTCGAATCCGTGCTGCCCCTGGTGGCCAAGTACGGCGCCGCGGTGGTCGCCATCTCCAACGACGAGACGGGAATCTCGGAGGATCCGGACGAGCGCTTCAATGTCGCCCGCAAGATCGTCGAACGCGCAGCCGATTACGGCATCCCTTCCGCCGATGTCGTGGTCGACCCGCTGGTCATGCCCATCGGCGCCATCGGCGAGGCCGGCCGCACCAGTTTCCGCATCATCCGGCGCTTGCGCGAGGAACTGAAGGTCAACACCACCTGCGGCGCCTCCAACATCTCCTTCGGGTTGCCGGCCCGGCCGGCGCTCAACGCAGCGTTCCTCACCATGGCCATGGCCAGCGGGATGACCTCGGCCATCACCAATCCGCTGGAGAGCGAAATCATGACGGCGATCCGCGCCGGCGACGTGATGATGGGCGTGGACCGCAACTGCCGGAGCTGGATTGCCCTCAACTCGAGCGCCGGCGCGGCAGGCGACGCCATTTCCCAGGCGCGGGCGCGACGGCGCGAAGGCCGCAGGCGCCGTGGCTGAGGACCCCCTCGTTGTCTTTACGCCCTCGGGCCTGAGGAAGCGGTTCCGCCGCGGCACCGGTCTTCTGGAAGCGGCGCGCGATCTTGGCGTCGATCTCGATTCGGTGTGTGGCGGACGCGGC
>JAJEBJ010000369.1 GCA_022822575.1 Alphaproteobacteria bacterium
CCCAACGCTTCGCACTGCCCTTCTTTGTCGTTGCTGCCCTCGCCTTCATCCTCATGAGCCGCACGGACAATCCCTTGGTCACGGATGCCCGCACGCTCACCCTTGATGTGCTGGCTCCTGTCATCGATGTTGCCTCCCGCCCGGTGTCGGCGGTCAACGCGGCGGTGGACTCCGTCAACGGCTGGCTCGACGTTGCGGCCGAGAACGAAAGACTGCGCCGCGAGAACGAGCGCCTGATGCACTGGCAGGCGGCGGCGCGCCAGCTGCTGGCCGAGAACAACGAGTTCCGCAACCTCCTCTCGAGTGTCGCCGAACCGCGCGCAGCCTTCGTCACGGCCCGCATAGTCGGTCATTCCAGCGGCACGTTTGTCAGAACGGCGGTTCTCAACGCCGGCACCCGTGACGGCGTCAGGGTGGGGCAGGCGGTGGTCGCAACCCATGGTCTTGTTGGCAGGATCACGGAAGCGGCACGGCACAGCAGCAGGGTTCTGCTGCTCACCGATCTCAACAGCCGTGTTCCCGTTGTCTTCGAATCCAATCGCAGGCCGGCCATCGTCAGCGGTGACAATTCGCGCGTCCTGTCGCTGTTGTTCACGGAACTGGCCGGCTCCATTGACGCTGGCGAGCGACTTGTGACGTCGGGAGAAGGGGGGATGCTGCCCCCTGGCATTCCGGTCGGAGTTGTGACCGGTTCACAAGGTGGTCTTCCCCAGGTGACACCCTTCGTTGACCCTGCCCGCATCGAGCACGTGCGCGTCCTCGACTACACGCTGCCCGGACTCATGCAGACGACACGCGAGGCCGGAATGCTGGAACCGTTGTGGTGATCGAGGACTGGGGAGGAAGTCTGAGGCGCCGGGCGGTTTCATTCCTGCCCCTGGTGTCGGCCGTTGCTCTCGTGCTCGTCACCTCGACGCCGCTCTACTTTGGTCACGTTGGGGATGTCGCCCCGCGGCTCGGGGTGACGGCCGTCATCTTCTGGACTGTCTACCGTCCCGATCTCTTCGGTTACGGTTCCGCCTTCTTTCTCGGCATCGTTGCGGATCTCATGACCGGGCTGCCGCTCGGCATCTCGGCTCTCGTCCTTGTCATGGTCCGCCATGGCGTCCTCACGCGTCGCCGCTATTTCCTGCGCAAGTCCTTCCATGTGGTCTGGGCCGAGTATGCACTCGTGGTCATTGCCGCGGCGATCATCGACTGGATGCTGGCAGCTCTCTATCTGTGGTCCAATCCCGGTCTGCTTGTCCATGTCTTCCAGGTCCTGTTGACGGTAGCCCTGTTCCCGGGGGTCTACTGGCTCCTCGCACGGTGTCAGGGTCTCATATCCCTTGCCGCGCGGGAGGCTGCCGGTTCAGGCTGACATGCGCGAGGACTTTGAGCAGCGAACCCTGGTGAATCGCCGATCGCTCGTCCTCTTTGGCGTGAAGGGACTGATGGTCGCTGCGGTGGCCGGGCGCCTCTATGAGTTCCAGGTTGTCGATGCGGCGCGCTATCAGCGGTTGTCCAACGACAACCGCATCAGTATCCGCCTGTTGCCGCCCCGCCGCGGTCTGATTGTCGACCGGTTTGGCAAGGGCCTTGCGGTCAACCGGCCCACCTACCAGTTGATCATGACTCCCGAGCAGACCGATGATGTCGAGATCACGCTCGAGCGCATTGCCACTCTCATCGAGCTTGACGACGGCACCATGGCGAGGGTGCTGCGCAAGATCGGAGTCCAGGAGGGATTCATTCCTGTTACCGTGCGCCAGAATCTGTCCTGGCAGGAAGTGGCGCGCATTGAGGTAAACCTGCCGGTGCTGCCGGGAATTGTCATCGAGACGGTCCCGCATCGCCACTATCCCTTTGCTGACCTCGTGGCCCACGTTTCAGGTTACGTCGGTGAAGTGTCGCAAGCTGAACTCGAAGACGACAAGGTGCTGAGATTCCCCGGTTTCCGCACGGGCAAGACGGGCATCGAGAAGGTCTACGAGCAGCAGTTGCGGGGAACACCGGGCACACGTCAGGTCGAGGTCAATGCGGTGGGACGCGTCATCCGGGAAATCGAACGCCGCGAGGACGATCCAGGCTCAGACATCCGCCTTACCATCGACATGGCGCTCCAGGAGTTCGCCGTGCGCAGGATGGAGAATCAGACGGGGTCCGTAGCCGTTCTTGATGCCCGCAACGGCGATGTGCTCACCCTGGCATCGGTTCCGAGTTTCGATCCCAACGTGTTCAACTTCGGATTGACCGGGGATGCCTGGCAGACCTTGCTCAATGATCCCCGTTCGCCCTTGCTCAACAAGCCCGTCGCCGGCCAGTATCCCCCGGCCTCGACGTTCAAGATGATCGTTGCCCTGGCGGCACTGGAAGCGGGAGCGGTGACGCCTGCGACAAAGGTCAACTGTCCAGGCAGCTTCACCCTGGGCGACCGGACCTTCCGGTGCTGGCGGCGCTGGGGGCATGGCGAGGTGAATCTCATCGATGCCCTGAGGGAATCGTGCGACGTCTACTTCTACGAGGTGGCCCATCTCATCGGTGTGGACCGGATCGCCGCCATGGCCCGGAGGTTCGGCCTTGGGGAATCAACCGGGATCGAGCTTACCGGAGAGCGGGCAGGCCTGGTTCCCACCGCAGCCTGGAAACGGGCCGTCTATGGCGAGCCGTGGTACGGCGGTGACACGATCAATGTCGGAATCGGTCAGGGTGATGTTCTCACCACGCCCCTCCAGCTCGCGCTCATGACGGCATGCATCGCCAACGGGCAGTTTCGGGTGACACCGCGCCTGGTGCGCCATCCCGCCGGGAAAGAGGTGCCTGACTTTGCTGCCCTTGACGTCGATCCCGCTCACCTGCAGGTCGTGCGCCAGGGCATGGTCGAGGTGGTCAACAACGCCGATGGGGGGACAGCCTACACGGCGAGGATCCGAGACGAAGGCATGGAGATGGCGGGCAAGACCGGCACCTCCCAGGTGCGTCGTCTCAGGAAGGCAGAACGGGAAGGGCGGTCGAGCGAGGAGGATGTACCATGGGCCGAACGGGACCATGGGTTGTTCGTCGGTTATGCGCCACTCGCCGAACCCCGTTACGTCGCCGCCGCAATCGTTGATCACGGGGGGGCCGGGTCCGCCTCCGCGGCCCCGGTGGTGCGTGATGTGCTGCGTGAAGCGCAGAGGCGGCAGTCAGTCCGCTGGAACACCGGTGACGAGGTGTAGGGTAGGGCGTGATGGTTGCGATGTCCTCCACCCCCCTCGCCAGCGGCACCCGGCTTGTCGGCGGCAAGCTCGCCGACATGGCCTGGGGTCTGCTCTTTCTCCTTGCCCTGGTCGCCGGCTTCGGGGTCCTGATGCTCTATTCGGCAGCAGGGGGGGACTGGAGACCCTGGGCTCTGCCCCAGCTTTTGCGTTTCGGTGGCGGGGTGCTTCTCTTTCTCGCCATCGCCGTGATCAACATCCGGCACGTGCACCGGTGGGCCTACGTGATCTACGCCGGAGCGCTCGCCCTGCTGTTCGCCATGGAGATACCGGGGATCGGTGGTGTCGGCGTGCAACGCTGGATCCAGGTCACGCTTGGCGGCATGAAGTTCCAGTTTCAGCCGTCGGAACTCATGAAGTTCGCCGTGGTCCTGGCGCTAGCCCGCTACTATCACAGTCTGGCTCTCAATGTTGCCCGGCGATGGACGAGTCTGCTGGTTCCGCTGATGCTCATCCTCCTGCCCGCGGTCCTGGTGGTTCGCCAGCCGGACCTCGGAACCGGCATCCTGATGGTCGCTGCCGGCATCGGCGTGATGTACCTTGCCGGTGTCCGCAAGCGCTGGTTCGTCGCCGCGTTTTCCGCCCTCGTGGGTCTGGCCCCGGTGGTCTGGTACTCACTCCTGCCCTATCAGCAGGACCGTGTGCTGACGTTCCTCAACCCCAGCCTTGATCCCCTGGGCGCGGGCTATCACATCCAGCAGTCGAAGATCGCTCTCGGTTCGGGGGCCGTGTGGGGCAAGGGCCTGTTCAACGGCACCCAGAGCCAGTTGAATTTCCTGCCCGAAAAGCACACCGACTTCATATTCACCATGCTCGCCGAGGAGTTGGGACTGATCGGCGCCCTCGGCCTCATCCTTCTCTACTGTTTCATCGTCCTCTACGGCATCGGGGTCGCGTCACGAAGCGGCAGCCAGTTCGGCCGACTGTTGGCGCTGGGCATCGTGTCGACCTTCTTCCTCTACGTCTTCTCCAACATCGCCATGGTGACCGGACTGATACCCGTCGTCGGCCTGCCGCTGCCCCTGGTGTCGTTCGGCGGTACGGCGATGGTGACCCTGATGATGGCCTTCGGGCTTCTCGCCAACGTCCACGTGCACCGCGACACGGAAGTCCCGCGCCACACCACCGGTCTCATCTGACGACCCCGAACCCCCAAGTCGCGAGTGGACGTAGGGCGCGCCCGGTGTCCCGGATTGCAGCGAACGGGACTGACAGCACGGTCAACCATGCCTGAGCTGGTGTGAGTACGCGCCGGCCGCGCCCGAGGCGCGGTACATCTTGGCACGGTGCGAATCAACGTCAGCGCCACAGCGGTGGGGATGAGCCGGAATCCAGGAGGACCGCCAGCAGTGAAGCGGCAAAGCGACTTCATCTTCGGCACCGCTGCGGATCCTTGCGAGCTTCAGTCGGCTATCCTCATCACTCAGTTCGATCCGGCCCCGTCCCATCGCGGGCAACCGCCGCGGCCGGTATCAGACAGGCCGCGAGCGCATCGACGACTGCGTCGAGCGGGCCGGGGTCGATTTCTAGGTTGCGCTTGAAGCTCTCCCATTGATGGCGTTTGACGGGGTCGTTCGCAAACTCCGGCGACAACCCATCCGGAACTTCATCCGGTATCGTCGTGCCCCGCCGGGCAAAGGTTGCAGATATTGCTCTGGCGAGACGCGAGCGATCCAACTCGAATGCCTCGCCGATGATCCACAGGTCGTAGTAGTTCTTCATCCGGCTGTTGGCCGTGCCCAGATCCACCATGGCATGGAACTTCTCTGCAACAACGGTCTCTCGCGCGTAACCGCGCAGTCGCGGTGCCGGCATGTCGAGCAGCACCGGATAGTCGAGCCATTCGGCAGGGGGCTCAACCGCGTCCCCGAAGCCGACATCGGTCTTTACGGCGACACGGGCGCCGCCAATGTCGGCTGTCGCTCGAATCCTGAGTCCGCCATACGCGTCTTCTTGCCGAATACGACTGATTCGGGCTGCATCGCTGTCAAAGATGACGCCGTCCCGCTGTTCCTGGCCGAGAATCTCCTTGAAGACATCGAGCACCGCGTCCGGAGCCGGATCGCCGTAACCCAGGAAATCGAGATCACGAGTTCCACGGACCGGCTCGTCAAACCATGTCATCAGCAACATGGCTCCCTTCAGAACAAAACGGTCGGCATGACGCGATTGCGCGAGTCGGTAGAGCAGGCGTTCGATCGCATAGTGGGTCAGGACCAGTTCGAAACTCTGACCCTTCTTCTTGCTGACTGCGAGGAGGCGGGTCCGAACCGAGGCTCCGATGTCCTCGACCACCCTAGGCATTGGCGGTGAGCGCCTCGAGATACGGGCGGACTACCGTGGCCACGCCGCCGCGTTTCGCATGCCGGGCTATCTCCGCCGGGATGGCCTTTCGCTGCCGGAGCGCCTCCTGAAGTCCTTCCAGTGCGACTGACTGTCCGACTTTGCTGCGATGCCGGAAACAATCGGCGATCGTCTTGGCGACGCCGAAGACTTTCACGGGAACACTCTCGATATGTGCGGTCTGGACATCGTCCGTGAGAAGTGAGTCCGTGAATCGCACGATGCGCATCACCGGTCTTCCCTCTCTCGGCATCCAGTCCTTCGTGCCGATCGCCATCCAGACCGCGCGTGGAAGCTGATCGGTCAGGTCATGGTAGGCAAGCGCCGACACGAGACAGACGACACCTTTGGGAACGCGCTTTGCGGCTTCGGCCAGACTGTGGTTGGCGTCAAGCATCGCATCGGGCAGCTGGTAGAGCCCGCGTGCGAGGCGGTTTACGTCACCGGCGCGGACCATCCGTCCGACCGTGGCGGCGGTGATACCTGCATCCTTGAACTCCGACAGGCGCACAATCCCCTTCACCCGAAGGAGATTGAGTGCCTGGTCCCGCTGCGTGACTGTGTTCGCCATTGATAGGAAACCTAGTAATCATGTACACATCTTCCGAGATTATATATCATCCTTCGGATCAGGCAAAGCTCATGTTGGCCCTTGAAATGGGCTGGGCGGGTGGGGACCAAAGCCAAATCCGGAAAATGGAGCGAGGTCGGAGTCCCATACAAGAAATGGACCTGCGAATTGATCGACGACCCCGGAGTTCCTGATGCCGTCCGCAAGATGTGCGGGACGTGGGAGGTTGGTCAGGGTGCCAGGGCAGTGTCAGGCGACCGCGTTCCCGCAGGTGAATTCAGCGATTTCGACTATGCTGACCCGATGACATCGGGTGCAGGCATTTGGGCGTTTCCGCCCGGGCCTTTGACAATATGGTGGGCGCACAAGGACTCGAACCTTGGACCCGCTGATTAAGAGTCAGCTGCTCTACCAACTGAGCTATGCGCCCGCCACAGGGGCGCAGTCTATATCAGGGGAAGGGTTCACCTGTCGAGATGAAAGCGCGTACATTGTGGGGTGACAGGGGCCACGACGAAGATGGAGTGGGTCCATGACCAGTGAACTGCAAAAGGCCCTGGGCGCCCGCTGGTACACCGATCACGCCGTCTTCCTGGAAGAGCGCAGGAAGATCTTTGGTCACACTTGGCAACTCGTCTGCCATCAGTCCGAGTTGCCCCGCCCCGGAGACTATGTTGTCCGGCAGGGGGCCTTCGCCATCCGCCACCCGTCGGGGACGGTGAAGGCCTTCCACAATGTCTGCCGGCACCGGGGTCACGAGCTCCTCGCCGGCAAGGGCAACAGGAGGCTCATCACCTGCCCCTATCACGGTTGGTGCTATGACCTCGACGGTGGTCTGAAGAGCGCCCCGGGAAGTGATGAGGTGCCGCGTTTCGATGCCGGCTCGATCCGCCTGGGAGAGGTTCGCTGCGAGGTGTTCTGCGGCTTCGTTTTCGTCAATCCCGACCGGAAGGCGCTTCCCATGGAAGACTGGTACCCCGGCGTCGAGGAGGAACTACGCGGCCTGGTGCCTTTCATCGATGATCTGCGGCCCGTGGACGAAGTGGTGGTCGAGGAAGCCTGCAACTGGAAGGTCTCGGTGGAGAACTACAACGAGTGCTACCACTGCAAGCTGCGCCATCCGACGCTCTCCAGCGGCGTTCTCGATCCCGACAGCTACGACATCCGGCCGCAGGGCCATTGCCTCCGGCACACGACCTCCGCCGCAAAGTCCGACTCCATGACCTACGGCATCGATGCCTCGGACGCGGGGGCGTCGTCCTACAGTTCCTGGTATCTGTGGCCAACCTGTTCCTTCCAGGTCTACCCCGGGCGCCTTCTCAACACCTTCCACTGGGAGGCGACGAACCATGCCACAGTGACGGTCCGCCGTGGCTGGTATGCCCGCGATGGCGAGAACGACGCGACGGCCCGCCAACTGGCGCAGCTCGACCGCGAAACCACCCTGGCAGAGGACATCGACATCGTGGAATCGGTTCAGCGTGGCCTCGAGAGCGGTCACTACGAACCGGGCCCGCTCGTCGTCAATCCCAGGGGCGGCGTGATGAGCGAGCACTCGATCGCCACCCTCCAGAGCTGGGTGCGTGAAGCCCTCGAGGCGCCGGCGGACTGACCTCCCCGGCGGGCAGCCGTTCAAGTGCTGTATCCGGTTCGGGGCTCAGCGCTGGTGCGTTTCCCACTCGGGGTGGATCCACACGGGGGCCTCTGAAGGATCGGGCGGGGGGTGCCCGAGAATCATGTCGCTGGCCTTTTCCGCGATCATGATGGTGGGAGCATTGAGGTTGCCCGAGACGATGTCGGGCATGACCGACGCATCCACCACCCTCAGGCCCTCGATGCCATGGACCTTCAGTTCCGAATCGACGACGCTCCCCATGGCGCATGTGCAGGAGGGGTGATAGCTCGATTCGCAGGTCTCGCGAATCCATGCCTCGAGCTCTTCATCGGTCTGACGGTCTTCACCGGGCCAGATCTCCTGGCCGCGGTAGCGGTCGAAGGCCTTCGAGGCAAGGATCTCGCGGGTCAGGCGGACGGCGTCCACGAGGAATCGCACGTCCGCCGGTTCCTTGAGATAGTTGAAGAGGATCTCGGGCGCCTGGCGCGGATCGGCGCTGCGGATCCGGACATGTCCTCGCGAAAGCGGCCGCATGATGTCGACCATCGCCTGGAAGCCGTGCACGTGGTTCACGTTGAAGGCGTCGTAGGTCATGGCCATGGGCAGGAAATGAAACTGGATGTCTGGATGTTCGATGCCGGCCCGGCTGCGGATGAATCCGCCCGATTCCATGTGATTGGAGGTGGCCGGCCCGGATTTCGAGAGGAACCACCGGAGGCCGACCTTCAGCTTGCCCAGGGGTGTCAGGTGGCGCAGCAGACTGACCGGTTCCCGGCATTCGTGCTGCACGAAGACCTCGAGGTGGTCCTGCAGGTTCTCTCCGACCTGGGGCAGGTCGAGGTGAGGCGTGATGCCGAGGCCGGAGAGGTGGTCGGCAGGTCCGATGCCGGAAAGTTGCAGGACCTGGGGCGAGTTGACGGCGCCTCCCGCGAGAATGACCTCGCGCGTGGCGCGCACCCTGCGGACTTCGTTGCGGTGAGTGTACTCGACGCCCACCGCCTGGCCGTTTTCGATGAGAATGCGGGTCACGAGCGCCCGGGTGGCAAGCGAGAGATTGGGCCTGCGAAGCGCCGGCCTGAGGTAGGCCGTCGCCGTGCTCCAGCGCCGTCCCTTGCGGGTCGTGCGGTCCATCGCCCCGATGCCCTCCTGGCGGAAGCCGTTCAGGTCGGAGCTTTCGGCATAGCCTGTTTCGACGGCCGCAGCCGTGAAGGCCTGATGCAGCGGGTTGCTTCCCAGACGCCCGGCGGTGACATGGAGAGGCCCCTCGCCACCGTGGTA
>JAJEBJ010000310.1 GCA_022822575.1 Alphaproteobacteria bacterium
ATCATCGACTCCTTCATTTCGCCCGAAGCCGGCGCATACGAGATCGGCAACTGGTACTACGGGCACTCCAACGTGAAGTCCTACGAGGGGTTCGACGAGGAGTTCCTCAATTCGATCGGTCAGACCAAGTACGTCGAGGAGTTCCTGGCAACCGCCCAGTTCCAGCAGACGATGAACGAGCCCGAAGTGCTTGCCAACCGCTGGGAAGAGCTGAAGGCAGGGTTCTGAACCGCTCGTTCATGTGACCAGTCCTGCAGGCCCGGCATCGGTGGTGCCGGGCCTGTTGCCCTCTTATTCGGGCATGGACATGGCCCGTTCCTGTCGGTCGTCGTTCGGGGTAAGTTGTTTCCACGCCCGGTTCAATTGGGATCGATCACGGAATGGCTGCCATGACGTGCGAGAGCGCCGGGGAGGTCGAGTCCTCTCACAGCGCACCAGGGTTGTGAGAGGAGCGTCCGGTTGACCGGCCTGCGCTACATTGGACTTCCCTTGTATCGGTGCAGCATGGACCACACGGACACGTCGAATCGCGAATTCGGATCCGCCATGGCATTGGAACTGATACGTCCTGCGCCGGAGAGCACCAGGTGACTGCCGGATGCTCGGCCCGGGACTTGGCTACCGAGCTCTGGCGCCTGTTCGACGCCGGGCTGTTCCGCGACGCCCTGCCGTTGTTCGCGGAAGACTTCGAGGCTCACTGGCCCAATACCCGGGAGCGCATCCGCGGCCCGGAGAACTTCATTGCCCTCAACGAGAACTACCCGGGTGTTTCGCGCTGTTCGGTCCGGAGAATCGAGGAGAGCTCCGGTGGCGTGGTGACTGTGACCGAAATCAGCACCGAAGTTGGCAATGACCGGGTCGCGTTGTTCGCGGTGTCGTTCTTCAGCGTGCGGGACGGTCGAATCGCCGCCGCCGAGGAATACTTCAGCGAAAATGGGTCGCCGCCGTTCGACCGTTCCGCCTGGTCGGAACGTTACTGAGTCATCGTCGATCGACCGAGTGTCCGCTGCTCCCTGCCACTGATCGGGAACGGGGCAGCATTAATCGAAACAGGGATCTGAGCGGAGCGGGCAGGCCATGTCCGTCCGCCGGCGTCCAGGGTCGTGGTGATGGCGGAGGGGACGGGATTCGAACCCGTGAGGGCTTTCGCCCAACACGCTTTCCAGGCGTGCGCCTTAGACCGCTCGGCCACCCCTCCGTCTTCGGAGACGGCCGTGAACCTAGCGACTGTGGCGGATACGGACAAGCGTTCAGTCGGCGAGCTTGAGGGCGGCGAGAAAGGCGTCCTGGGGGATCTCGACATTGCCGAATTGGCGCATTCGCTTCTTTCCCCTCTTCTGGCGGTCGAGCAACTTGCGCTTGCGACTGACGTCGCCCCCGTAGCATTTGGCCAGCACGTCCTTGCGCAGGGCCGAGAGGGTCTCGCGGGCGATGATCCTGCCCCCGATTGCGGCCTGGATGGGTATCTTGAAGAGCTGCCGAGGGATGGCGTCCTTCAGTTTCTCGCAGATCACGCGGCCACGGGCCTCTGCCCGGCTGCGTTCCGCGATGAGGCTCAGTCCGTCGACCTGCTCGCCGTTGACGAGGATGTCGATGCGTACGAGGTCGCCCTCGAGATAGCCGTCAAGGTGATAGTCGAAACTCGCATAGCCGCTCGACACGGACTTGAGGCGGTCATGGAAATCGAAGACGACCTCGGCGAGCGGCAGGCGGTAGATCACCATCGCCCGGCCACCGACATAGGTGAGATCGACCTGTTCGCCGCGCCTTGAGGTGACAAGGCGCAACACCGCGCCAAGATAGGTGTCGGGAACCATGATGGTGGCCCGGATCCACGGTTCCTCGATGGCCTCGATCAATGTCGGATCGGGAAGATCCGCCGGGTTGTGGAGATCGAAGGTCTCCCCCGTCTTCTGCGTCACCCGGTAGACGACACTGGGGGCGGTGGCCAGGAGGTCGAGGCCGAACTCGCGCTCGAGCCGCTCCTGGATGATCTCGAGGTGCAGGACGCCGAGAAAACCGCAGCGGAATCCGAACCCCAGGGCGGCCGAGTTTTCGGGCTCGAAGTGGAAGCTGGCGTCGTTGAGTCTCAGTTTGCCGAGACTCTCGCGCAGTTCGTTGTAGTCGCCCGAATCGGTGGTGAAGAGACCGCAGAAGACGACCGGCACGCTCGGTGCGAAGCCCTCGAGTGCCGTGTCGGTGGGATGGCGGACATCGGTGATCGTGTCACCGATCCGGCACTCGGCGATATCCTTGATGGCGGCGGTGATGAAGCCGATTTCGCCGGGACCAAGGGAGTCGACCAGGACGGCCTTGGGTGTCATGATTCCCACCCGGTCGACCTCGCGCACCGCGCCCGTCCCCAGCATCCTGATCTTCTGGCGTTTCTCGAGATGGCCGTCGAAGACGCGCACGAGGATGACGACACCGAGATAGGGATCGTACCAGGAATCCACCAGGAGGGCCTTGAGAGGCCGGTCCTCTCCCTGGCTCACCGGCGGCGGCAGATGGGCGATGATGGCCCGGATCACTTCGGGCACGTTGGTTCCGCTCTTGGCGGAAACGGGAATGGCGGCCGTGGCGTCAATGCCGATCGAACTCTCCACGTCACGCCGGGTGCGTTCCGTGTCGGCCGCGGCCAGGTCGGTCTTGTTGATGACGGGAAGGATCTCGAGGTCCGCCTCGATCGCCAGGTAGGCATTGGCGACCGTCTGGGCCTCGACTCCCTGTGTGGCGTCGACGATGAGGATGGCGCCCTCACAGGCACGCATGCTGCGGCTGACCTCATAGGTGAAGTCGACGTGACCCGGGGTATCGATGAGATTGATGAGCCAGGATTCGCCGTCCTCATCGTCCCAGGTGAGGCGGACCGTCTGAGCCTTGATCGTGATGCCGCGTTCTCTCTCGAGATCCATGGCATCGAGGACCTGGCCACGCATTTCGCGCTCGTCGAGACCGCCGCAGACCTCGATCAGGCGATCGGCCAGTGTCGACTTGCCATGATCGATGTGGGCGATGATCGCGACATTCCGGATGTGGTCGAACGTCACCATGGATCACTGCGCACGCAGCGTCCCGCCGGTGCGCTTGTGCACGGCCTCGACGATGCGCGCGGAGAGGGACTCGATCTCGCTCTCGGTCAGGCTTGCCTCTTCGGGCTGGAAGGTCACGGCCACGGCCAGCGAGACCTTGCCGTCGGCCACCCCTGATCCGGTGTAGCGATCGAAGACCTCGACGTCCTGGATGAGGGTCTTTGCCGTGCCGGTGATGGCGCGCAGCACCCGGGAGGCGGGCACGTCGAGATCGACGAGGAATGCGAAGTCCCGGCGCACCGGCTGGAAACGCGAAAGATGGAGGTCCGGACGTGCCGTCGTCCGGCTCCTCGGCCGCGGCAGTGCCTCGAGGTGGAGTTCAAAGACAACGGCAGGACCGGCAACATCGAGGGCGCGGAGAATTTCCGGATGCACCTCGCCGAAGGAGGCAAGAGCCTTGGGTCCGAGTCTCAAGACTCCCGATCGTCCGGGATGAAACCACGCCTCGGCGTCGGCCGTGGCCTCGAGACGGTCGGTCGGGACACCCGCTGCGTCGAGAACCGCCATGGCATCGGCCTTGGCATCGAAGGCGTCCACATCCCGGTCGCCGCCGCTCCAGTGACGCGGCCCGGTGCGTCCCGTTCTCAGTCCGGCGACGGCCGTCTTCTGGTCCTGGATGCCGTGATAGACGGGGCCGATCTCGAAAAGACCGGGGTCCCGCAACCCTCTCGCCTGGTTGCGTGCCGCTGCCTCGAGGAGGCCGGGGATCAGGGAGGGGCGCATCGCCGACATGTCCGAAGAAATCGGATTGACGAGTTCCAGTCCGTCATTGCCGCCGCCAAACAAGTGGGCTCCGCCCGAAGCGATGAAGGAATAGGTGACCGCCTCGTAGAGACCGCGGCCCGCAAGAATCCGGCGGGCCCGGCGCAGTCTCTTCTGCCCGGTCGAAAGAGCATCGCGCGGGATGCCGCCCGGGCGCGGCAGCGTTGCCATCGGGATCTCGTCGAATCCGTGAATTCGCAGGATCTCCTCGATGACGTCCGGTTCGCACTCCATGTCGTGGCGCCATGACGGCACGGTGACGGACCAGGTGTCCTCGCCCGCCTCGCGAACCGTGAAGCCGAGATCGCCGAGTATGGCCGAGGTGCGGTCCGCCGGAATGTCGATGCCTCCCAGCGAACGGACCCGCGACGGGCGCACGTCCATCACCTGGCGAGCCACCGGAACCGAACCGGCGGTCACCACGTGGCTTGCCTCGCCGCCGCAGATGTCGAGGATCAGGCGGGTGGCGATCTCCATGCATTCGGCGGCAAAGGCGTTGTCGATGCCGCGTTCGAAGCGTTGGCGGGCATCGCTCACCAGGTTGAGCTTGCGGCCGGTGGCCGCCGTGCGCAGCGGATCGAAGAGGGCGATCTCGAGAAAGCCCTCGCTTGTCGTGTCGTCGGCCCCGGTCCCCGCACCGCCGATGACGCCGCCCAGTCCCAGCATGCCAGATGAATCGAAGATGACGGTCATCTCCTCATCGGTCTCGTAGGCCTTTCCGTTGAGGGCTTCGAAACTCTCGCCCGGTCGTGCCAGCCGGGCGCCGATCGGTCCGTTGACCTTGCGGGCGTCGTAGATGTGCGCCGGGCGTCCGATATCCAGGGTGAGCCAGTTGGTGATGTCGACGAGTGCGGAGATGGGACGCAGGCCGACAGCTTCGAGTTTCCGGCGCATCCATTCCGGACTCGGCCCGTTGACGAGCCCCCGGAAATGGCGGCCCAGGAAGGCCGGACAGGCGTCTTCAGCACCGGGCGCGAAGTCGAGTTCGATGGCAATGGGGCTGTCATGGGTTCCCGGCCATGGCGTCGTGTCGAGCGGTAGAAGTTCCCCGACACCGGCTGCGGCCAGATCCCGGGCGATGCCGCGCACGCTGAAGCAATCGCCCCTGTCCGGCGTCACGGAAACATCGATGACGGGATCGTCGAGGCCGGCGATGGCGGCAAAAGAGGTCCCGACCGGTGTCTCATCGGGAAGTTCGATGATTCCCTCGTGTTCGTCGGATAGGCCCATTTCGCGTTCTGAACAGAGCATGCCGCGACTCTCGACGCCCCGGATCACGGTGTTCTTGAGGTCGAGACCGGTCCCGGGAATATGGCTGCCGGAGGGAGCGAAGACACCCATCATGCCGGCCCGAGCGTTGGGTGCGCCGCAGACCACCTGGACTTCGGCGTCTGCCGTTTCGACCAGGCACACCTGAAGCCTTTCGGCATTGGGGTGGGGTTCCGCGGACTTCACCCGCGCGGCCGTGAAGGGCGCGACGTCGCGGGAACGGTCCTCGACCCCCTCGACCTCGAGGCCGATGCGGTTGAGCGTGGCGACGATCTCGTCGAGCGAAGCGCCCGTCCCGAGATGCCGTTTCAGCCATGCGAGCGTCAGTTTCATGATTCAGACAGCGACAGGGGAAGCGTGGCGGTCATGGCGTCAGCCCCCCATAGAGCGTGGGAACGTCGAGCGGCCTGAAACCGTAGTGACGCAGCCAGCGCAAATCGGAATCGAAGAAACCGCGCAGATCCGGGATGGCGTACTTCAGCATGGCGAGGCGGTCGATGCCGAGACCGAAGGCAAAGCCCTGCCACGCATCCGGGTCGACGCCACCGTTGGCGAGCACACGGGGGTGCACCATGCCGCTTCCGAGAACCTCCATCCAGCCTTCGCCTTCGCCGATGGTGAGCCGGTTGCCCGAGAAGGAACATCCGATGTCCACCTCCATGGACGGAGACGTGAAGGGAAAATAGCTCGGACGGAAGCGCATGGGCACATCATCAACGCCGAAGAAGGCCTCGACAAACTGACGCAGGCAACCCTTGAGATGACCCATGTGGATGGCCCGGTCGATCACCAGGCCCTCGACCTGGTGGAACATGGGCGTGTGGGTGAGATCGCTGTCGCTTCGGTAGGTGCGGCCCGGAGCGATGATGCGAATAGGCGGCGGATTTTCCAGCATGTGGCGGATCTGCACCGGCGATGTGTGCGTGCGCAGCACCGGCCGGGCTCCGCCGGCGACAGGCAGCAGATAGAAGGTGTCGTGTTCCTGGCGCGCCGGATGCTCCTCCGGCATGTTGAGGGCGCCGAAGTTGAACCAGTCATCCTCGATGTCGGGACCCTCGGCCACCGTGAAGCCCATGTCGGCAAGGATGGCGATGATCTCGTCGGTCGCCTGGCTGACGGGATGCACCGTGCCACCGGGCGCGGGCCGTTCCGGGAGTGTGACATCGATGCGTTCGGTTTCGAGAATGGCGTCGATACGCTGCCGCTCGAGTTCCTCCCTGCGTCTGTCGATGGCGGACTGAAGGTCGTTCTTTGCGGCATTGAGAGCCTGTCCGGCCTGGCGTCTCGCCTGCGGATCCAGGGCGCCGAGGCCCTTCATCAGGAGCGTAATCGAACCCTTGCGTCCCAGTGTGGCGACACGGACGGCGTCGAGACCGGCGATGTCACCGGCACCGGCTATGGCGTCGAGGGAGTCGTTGAGTATGGTGGTAATGCGGTCGTCCATGTCGGGGTCCAAACAGCACAAAGGGGCCTCGAGGGAGGCCCCTTCGCCGGTCAGATTCTGGTCCGTCAGTCTGTCTGTTGATCAGGCAGCGCTGGAAACCGCCGTGCGGGCCTCGTCACACAACTTGCTAAACGATGCGGGTTCCCGTGCCGCGAGGTCGGCCAGGATCTTGCGGTCAAGGTCGACTCCGGCAAGCTTGAGGCCGTGCATGAACTGCCCGTAGGTGAGGCCATGCTGCCTCGCTCCGGCGTTGATGCGCTGGATCCACAGGCGGCGGAAATCGCGCTTGCGCGTACGGCGATCGCGGTAGGCGTACTGCAGTCCCTTTTCGAGGCGCATCAGGGCCACGGAGTAGCAGCTGTTGGCGCGACCCCGGTAGCCCCTGGTCTGCTTGAGAAGCTTCTTGTGACGTGCGTGGGACGTCGTTCCGCGTTTGACTCTTGCCATCGTTCAACGTGTCCGGTCTGGTGTGTGTCAACCGCCGGCCAGCAGACGGCGGATCATCTTCGCGTCTGCCTGGCTTACCGCCGCCGTACCGCGCGTGGTCCTCAGGAACCTCTTCGTGCGTCGGCGCATGAAGTGGCGCTTGCCGGCATAGTTGCGGCGCAGCTTGCCGCTTCCGGTCGTCGAGAACCGCTTCTTCACCGAACTTTTCGACTTGAGCTTCGGCATCGGACCAATCCGGTCTTCGTCAGGAAACACCCCCATGGGGGAGTGCCGTCATACTCCCTGGCCCGGGGTATTGCAAGGGGCGCTACTTCGGTGCCATCACCATGATCATCTGGCGACCTTCCATGCGTGGCATCATCTCGATCTTGGCGAGTTCCTGCGCTTCGTCGTGGATGCGCTCGAGAAGGTTTCTGCCGATCTCCGGGTGGGCGAGTTCGCGGCCACGGAATCGTATGGTGACCTTCACCTTGTCCCCGTCACCGATGAACCGGGCAAGTGCGCGCATCTTCACGCCGTAGTCGTGATCATCGATGTTGGGCCGCATCTTGATTTCCTTGACGTCGAAGGTCTTCTGGCGCTTGCGCGCCTCGTTGGCCTTCTTCTGCGCCTCGTACTTGTACTTCCCGTAATCGAGAAGCTTGCAGACCGGAGGATCGGCGTTGGGCGACACCTCGACGAGATCGAGGCCGGAATCCTCTGCGGCCCTCAGTGCTGCCTGGAGAGTGACGACGCCGACCTGCGCTCCATCGGCTGAAATCAGCCGGACGCTGGGTGCGTTGATGTCCTCGTTGGC
>JAJEBJ010000183.1 GCA_022822575.1 Alphaproteobacteria bacterium
GCTGTTCGAGCTGGGGCGCTGCATCGTCCACTTCGCCCTGGACGAGAGGGATGTGCGGTTCTGCACCCATCTCGAAGGCAAGGCGTCCCGGTTCCTGCCGTTCAACCGCGGCTGGAACGATGGCGCCGGCAATCCGCCCAATCCGGACGGGATTATGACCGATTACCTGTGGCGCGAGACGCTGACCCGCTTGAGCCTCGCCAACGTCCTCGAGAATTACGCCCATCTCCTGAAGACGAAGGACAGGAAGACCGGAAAAACGCACCGAACGCAGATATGGCCCCGCTACCACCAGCTCGACGTGGTGCGCCGACTTCTCGCGAATGTGGCCGGACACGGCGTGGGAAAGCGCTATCTGATCCAGCACTCGGCAGGCAGCGGCAAGAGCAACTCCATTGTCTGGCTTGCACAACAGTTGGTTGGACTGATGAAGGATGGCGCCGCGCTCTTCGATTCAATCATCGTGGTGACCGACCGGCGTATCCTGGACAAGCAGATCCACGACACCGTCCGGCAGTTCGCTCAGGTAGGAGCGATCGTGGGACATGCCGACCGTTCCGGCGATCTTCTCACGTTCATCGATTCGGGAAAGAAGATCATCATCTCCACGGTGCAGAAGTTTCCGTACATCCTTGATGCAATCGGCAAGCAGCAACGCGGCCGGCGCTTCGCCATCATCATCGATGAAGCCCATTCGAGCCAGGGAGGGCAGACAAGCGCGGCGATGGGACAGGCGCTCGGTTCGGTTGACGAGGAGGAGACCGGCGACACCTTCGAGGACCAGATCAACCGGGCGATGGAATCGCGCAAGCTGCTTTCTAACGCCAGCTAGTGCCTGCCAGAAAACTCTAAAACGTTGACATTGTGTATTAATTCGTGGTATTGACGGTCGAAGATTTCGCTTGCGTGCTGGATATTGGGGTGAATGGCGCGTGATCGGGTCAATTTCAGTGAATCTTCGCGAGGCAGCACCATGAGACATGTGCGCAATCCTCAGATGGAACTGGGTGAGGTGCGGGTCGAGGACATCCGAATCAACCCGAAGTCCCGGGACGACATTCCGGCGCTGTTGCTGGGTCTTCAGCATCTCTATTCCGACGAGGAGAGCCGCAGCCGTCTGTTCGCGCTTCTCGACGAGCACCTGCTTGTCGGCGTCGACCGCACGGTTGGACGGCCGGGCATGGAGATGTGGCGGATTCTGGTGATGGGCGTGGTGATGCAGGGGCTGGGCTGCGATTACGACCGCCTTCACTAACTGGTGAACGAGCACAGGACGCTTCGCCTGTTTCTGGGTCACGGGACGTTTTCGGAAGACAGGTACGAGTACCAGACGGTGGTGGACAACGTGTGCCTGATGCGGCCGGAGTTGTTGGCCAGGGTCGGGCAGCTGGTGGTGGAGAGCGGCCATGCGGTCGCCAGAAAAAAGCCTGGAGAGCTGTTGCGCGGGCGCTGTGATTCCTTCGTGGTGGAGACGGACGTGCACTATCCCACGGACGTCAATCTGCTCATGGACGCGATGCGTTGCCTGCTTCGGGAGACGGGCCGTGCGGCGCATGAGCATGATGTGTCCGGCTGGCGCCAGTGGCGCCATCTGACACGGTCGGTGAAGAGGCTGTTCAATCAGGTGCGTTCGACCCGCCGCGCCCGTCCGGAACGGGTGGAAGCGTATCTTGAGAGCTGCCGCGCTCTTGTGGAGCGCGCGCAGGCGACGCTTCCGGACCTGGTCTTGCGTGGCGCGCCATCCTGGAAACTCGTGAACGTCGGGCACTATCTGGGGCATGCCAGGCGTCAGATAGACCAGGTGGAGCGCCGCCTTCTCAAGGGCGAGACGATCCCGCAGGACGAGAAGGTGTTCTCGATCTTCGAGAGCCACACGCGGTGGGTCTCGAAGGGCAAGGCGGGGACGCCGGTGGAACTCGGGGTTCCGGTCTGCGTCCTGGAGGACCACCACGGGTTCATCCTGCACCATGAGGTCATGTGGCAAGGCAGCGACGTGGACTATGCCGAGCCGATGATCAGGGAGACCCAGGCGCGCTTCCCCGACCTGCGCTGGTGCAGCTTCGACCGGGGCTTCCACAGCCCCGACAACAGGCTTTGTCTCGACGCCCTTCTCGAACACAACGTGCTGCCGCGCAAGGGGCGCCTGTCCCAGGCCGAGCGGGACCGCGAACAGGGCGAGGTGTTTGCCGCCATGCGCCGTCAGCATCCGGCGGTTGAATCGGCGATCAACAATCTGGAGCACCGGGGTCTCGACCGGGTCCGCGCCTCCGGCGCCGACGGCTTTGCCCGCGTCGTGGCGCTTGCCATCGTCGCCTTCAACATCCACCGCATCGGGCTGCTGCTGCGCCGCAAGGCGCGACGACGACGCGCCGCCTGACGGCGCACTGGCAATCATCCGTCATTCCGGGCCTGCCGAAAGGCGGGAGAGGGGATCATTGTCCGAACATCAGCACCGGTGGGACGATTCAGCCGAAAACGCCAATATCAAGTCTCCGAAGCGTGATCCATCCCCTGAAATGAGACAAAATTACGCACAAATCGGACTCGCAGCCCCGCCGCATCGCGACATGCCATCGCGGGAGAGGGGGTTTTCTGGCAGGCACCAGCTACTTTGCCTTCACCGCCACACCGAAGAACAAGACACTCGAAATGTTCGGCGCGGCGGATCCGCAACCCGACGGCACCGTCAAGCACCACGCCTTTCACAGCTACACGATGAAGCAGGCGATCCAGGAGGGTTTCATCCTCGATGTCCTGACGCACTTCACGCCCGTGAAGAGCTA
>JAJEBJ010000477.1 GCA_022822575.1 Alphaproteobacteria bacterium
GACCTGGAACAACTGCGGCAGCGGCGAGACTCCCTGGGGCACGTACCTTGCCTGCGAAGAGAACTTCAACGGCTACTTCTCGTCGTCCGATCCGGACTACGAACGGACCGCGTCGATGCAGCGCTATGGCGTCAAGCTCGAGGACTGGGGCTACGGCTGGGGGAAGGTTGATCAGAGGTTCGACATCTCGCGTCATCCCAACGAGCCGAACCGGGCCGGCTACATCGTGGAGATCGATCCCCTCGATCCTGCCTCCACTCCGAAGAAGCGCACTGCCCTTGGCCGTTTCAAGCACGAGAACGCCGATGTTGTGCTGGCCTCCGACGGACGTGTGGTTGTCTACATGGGTGATGACGAACGCGGCGAGTTCCTCTACCGGTTCGTCTCCGAAGGCCGCTACTCGCTCGGTGGCGACAATTCGGATTTGCTGGACTCCGGCACGCTCTACGTTGCCAGGTTCTCCGACGACCAGTCCGGCGAGTGGATGGCGTTGACACCGGATGCCACCGGCATGAGCGCCGAGGAAATCGCCGTCAATACGAGGATGGCGGGATCGATCCTCGGCGCCACGACCATGGACCGTCCCGAGTGGGTCGCTTCCAATCCCAACAGGGTGGAGAGCTTCGTCGCGCTGACCAACAACAAGAACCGTGGCATCAAGCCGAATGCCGGCGGCGACGCGACCCCTGTCGGCGGACCCAATCCGCGCGAGGGGAATCTTTACGGACAGATCCTTCGCTGGCGGCCGGACGGTGAAGACCATGCTGCGCCGACGTTTTCCTGGGATCTCTATGCCCTTGCCGGAAATCCTGTGGTTCACGCGGATGCCAATGCAGGCTCCGACAACATCAATGCTGGCAACATGTTCAATTCGCCCGACGGCATGATGTTCGACCAGCAGGGGTTGCTGTGGATCCAGACTGACGGCAACTACTCGAACAGTGACAACTTCGAGGGCCACGGCAACAACCAGATGCTCGCGGGCGATACCGAGACCGGTGAAATCCGCCGCTTCCTGGTCGGCCCCCGGGAGGCCGAGATCACGGGGATTGCATGGTCTCCCGACAGGAGAACGCTGTTCGTCGGCGTCCAGCATCCAGGTGAAGACGGCGGGTCCCACTTCCCGTCCGGCGGCACCTCGGTGCCACGCTCGGCCATCGTCGCGGTCCGGCGCACCGACGGCGGTCTTATCGGCTGACGTCACCACAAGTCTGCACCCGGTTCCCCCTGGGGAATGCGGGTGCAGACTCCATCGGTCATCACCCGCAGTTAAGTGGTCTCAGCCACGGCCGGGCAAAACAGCGACAACTCAGGTCAAGTGGTGGCATCGTCCTCACCGCCAGGGGGCCATCGTCGCGTTGAAGACGAATCCCTGGGACCCGGAGACTGCCGATGTCGTGCGAGGATTGTCATGGCGTGGCGGCACGACGATGCCCTACACTGCCAAGTCGATTTCGCGAGGGATCGCGCCATGCGAGTGATTGACTCCGGTCTCCCTTGTCAGGCCGATGGATAGAGGCGTCATTCTCATCCGCAAGCCTGCGTGCCGGACGGTGATCCCGGCGAAACCATGGCGCGTTGCCGGCCCGGATGCGATGAGGCGGCAGAGCGCAACACAAGATTTCGCCGGGACGGCGTCGACGGTGAGTGCACCATGACCTCCCTCGCCGACTTCGAGCCCTCCACGCCGGTGGATGTTCTGCACGAATTCTTTCAGGAAAACGGCTATCTGGTGGTGCGCCGCCTTGCTCCGGGCGAGACGGAACAGGCCCTCGGCGAACTGGCGCCCCACATCGCCGCCGCTCCCCTGGGACACGACGAGTTTCTGGGGCGCCACACCAGGCGGCTCGGCGGCGTCCTTGCCCGATCCCCGGCGGCGCGCGAACTCGTGCTCTCACCCGTCGTCATGGGGCTCGTCGAGAGAACGTTCACGCCCTACACGCCCAACTGGCAACTCAACTTTTCCGGCATCATGCACCTCGAACCCGGGGCCGACGCCCAGGGATTGCACCGTGACGGCAGCATCTACCCGGTACGCCACCCCTCTCCCCCAATGGTCATCGCGACCATGTGGGCGCTCACCGACTTCACCGCCGCAAACGGCGGGACGTGCATCGTTCCAGGCAGCCACCGGTGGGACCATAATCGCCTTGCGAGGACCGACGAGGTGATCCCTGTCGAGATGCCAGCCGGATCGGTGCTGCTCTACACGGGCGGTGTCTGGCATGGCGGCGGCACCAACCTTTCCAATGTTGTCAGGACCGGCCTTGCCCTGCAGTACAGCTGGAGCTGGTTGCGCCAGGAAGAGAACCAGTACCTCGCCAACCCTCCGGACATCGCCCGGACCTACGACGAAAGGCTCGCCCGACTCATCGGTTACGACTTTGGCGGCCCCTACCTCGGATTCGTCAACGGCGACGACCCCCATCGTCTGCTCGAGCCTCCGCGCGACGGCCTGCCACAGCGTTCACGCCGGGAGATCGACCTGCGCAGCCACGCCATCGAGCCCGTGCGCCTCGGTGACATCGAGGCTGCGGCCAGTCCGGATACCGAAGGAGACGTGGCGAAGGGCTTCACCGGCCCGCATCTTTCGAACCTTCCAGACAAGGAATAGCCATCATGTCAGCCATTCGCCGAGTCCGGCCGCCCGAGCGTGTCTTCAACCAGATTGGGGGCCCTCCGGGGACCATCACCGTCTCGCGTGACGTCTCGACGAAGGAAAGCCAGTCGTTCGGCGCGTCGATCGGCCTCTTCGAGAACTGCGACATGGAGTGGACGGTCCTCTACGACGAGTACATGTACATCCTCGAGGGCACACTCAGTCTCGAGACCCGCGAGGGCACGTTCGACCTCGAACCTGGCGACGGCATCTGGCTGCCCGATGGCACCTGGATGGTCTACCGCGCCGAATTCGCAAAGGCTGTGATTGTCGTCGCGCCCGTCAATTGGCGGGAAATCCACGGCTACGAATGACGGATGACAAGAGCACTCGTGTGATCGAGTCCCGGAAGGATTGCCAGGAGATCTTCGCGTGCAAAGGCAACGCATCCGGCGGTCGGCGCAAGATCGGCCGACGCAAGGTGCACGAAGATGGCACTGCCGGCACCGGGAACCGGCGGATCGTCATTGAATCCGACGGTGATGACGAGGTCATAGAGATGGTCGTTGCGCCACATGACCTCATGCCTTCCAGCGAAGGGCAGGGAAACAGGCCTGTTGTAGTCGTCGTGCCGGGGATCGTCGCACCACCCGTCCGTCGGCGTGAT
>JAJEBJ010000350.1 GCA_022822575.1 Alphaproteobacteria bacterium
CATGCTGATCGCGGGTGAGTTCGTAGCGGCCGATGTAGTAGAATGCAGAGGCATCCTCCGGGTCACTGAACCCGCCCCGAATGAAGGCGCGGCGCAGGTAGTCGACATAGCCTGCCTCGCTCGAGGCAAGGCCCATCCGTACCGGCCGGTCGCTCGCCGGATCTCCTCCGGGAACCGGCGTATCGACACGCTGGAAGGCCATCGCGCCGCCACAGGGCAACGGCAGCACCAGATCGGCGTTGCCGGACCGGTCCCAGAACCGGCTTTCCCAGCTGATGGCAGTCTCGGCCACGGCAGATGCCGCCGGAAAAGTGACCAGGGAGGCCCCGAGCAACGCTCGCGCCATCAGGTGCCGGTATGTCATGCCTCCTCCCTGAAGACGGCGCCGGGTTGGGCGCGGGCAGCCTCCCGGGCAGCGAGGAAGGAGGCGGCAGCCGAGATGATGAGGACACCGACGCAAAGGCGCACCGCATCGCCAGGCGACGGCATGAAGGATGCGTCGCCCGGAAGATCTCCGCCGAACAGGCGGGTGGCGATGACCGAACCGCCCATGACGAGACCGGCGGTGCCGGCAAGGCCGAAGAGCGCCGTCACGAGCGCCACCCACACCGGATAGCAGGCCAGACGCGCCGGTGACATACCGATCATCGCCAGCACTGCCAGGGCCCGCCGGCGTGCCCGTGTCATCGACCAGAAGCTTGCCGTAAGGGCGGCAAACAGCCCTGCGGTGGCCGCCGCGACCACGAGATCGAGGGCGAGGCCAAGGCGACGCTCGAGATCGAGAGTCGCTTCGACCTCTGCGGCATCCGACGAGGCCTCGATGCCGAACCGCTTCTCGAGACGGTCCTCGAGAAGGGCCACGGAAAGCAGATCTGCGGCATAGAGACGCATGCTTTCGGCCAGCCCCGTTCTCTCGGCCAGCGGTCGGCCCTCGTCCATGCCGAGATGTGTCACCGCGTAGCCGTCATAAAAGGCCTCGATGTCGTCCATGAGAGCGGGCGTCATCAGCAGCCCGTCTCCGGCCAGTGTGCCTCGGGGCAGCACCGCTGCGACCTTCAACGTCAACCTCAGCACGGTCTCCCCGGTCTCGCCACGGCGCGCGACTGCTTCAAGTCGGTCACCGGGGACAAGGTCGAGACGCCGTGCCAGAGCAGAACTTGCCGCCACCTCGCCGAAGGTGATGACCACGCTGTCAGGGAGCCAGGGTTCGCCCGCGCCGGTGGCAACGAGCGCGGCGCGGCGGATGACGGTTCCGCCTTCACGACGGACCATGAGACGCCGGGCAATGGACCGCGACGACGGAACCACGAATCCGGTTTCATGCCAGCCCGCCACTTCCTCGATGTCGCCCGGCGCAAACCCGTGATCGCCCGTGATGACGACCCGCAGGATTTCAGGGCGGGTGACGAGATCATGGATGAGGGCATCGACGACACCCGTCTTGATTCCGGTGAGAATGCCAAGCGGTGCCACGATGCCGATGATTGCGGCCATGTTGCAGAGCGCCATGACCCGGTCGTGCCAGAGGTCGGCGATGGCAAGGCGTACAAGGATCATCGCCGGCGTTCCACGCGGCTGACCCAGTGGGCCCCACCCGGAACGGGCACAACGGGGACGGTCTCGACGCCGGAATGGGTCATGAGCGCAACGTTGTGGGTCGAGACGATGATGCCCGCCCCCTCGTCCACCGCAGTTTCAAGAAGGAGATCTATGACTTCGCGGGCGGTGCCGGGATCGAGCGCTGAGGTTGGCTCGTCGGCGATGACAAAGGACGGACGATGGGCAAGGGCGCGAAGGATCGCGGTCCGCTGGCGCTGGCCAATGGAAAGTCTGGCCGGGCGTTCTTCAAGGACGCTTTCAAGACCCAGTGTCCCGGCCAGCTGGTCGACACGCCGACGGTCACGTTTTCCGGCAACCTCCTGAGCCAGGGCTACGTTCTCCCTCACAGTCAGAAATTCGAGGAGTCCCCCGGTCTGGGCCACAAATCCGAGATGCCGGCTCCTTGTCGCGGCGAGATCCTTGAGCCGTGCGTGACGCCACAGCCTGGCGATGTCGACCTCCTCGTCGCCGGCCAGCACGAAGGCCCCACCCTCGTCGGGGGCTGCTGCGAGGGCGAGAAGCTCCATCATCGCCGTCTTGCCCGAACCGCTGTCGCCGACAAGGGCGACCACCTCTCCGCGATCCACTTCGAAGGCCGGGATGTCGAGTTCGAACCTGCGGGTGGAGCTCTCCAGGGTGCGCGACACGCGCTCGAGGACGAACCTCATCGCCGCCCTTGTCAGGGCAGAGCTCCGAAGGGCATGGCATAGACATGCTCGCCGTCGGGCGCGTTGTCGTAGAGCGCCACCCACAGTGAGGGGTCGTCATGCCAGCGTTCGTAGAGCAGGAAACGGCTTCTCAGGTCATCGATGATTTGACGGCGTCCCGTTCCCATGTTGTCCCAGCGCTCCTGGGTGATCTCCATCACCCGACTCTGATAGGGAAGTCCCTCCAGAAATTCACCAAAGGCGCTCCCAAGGGTATCGAACTCGGTGTTGATCAGTCTGTCGGGATCCTGGGCCATGCGCGACACGGCACCCTGAAGCTGGCTGAAGAAGTCGTGTGCCGCACCACCCGTCTGGGTGCTCTCCCCGACCTCGAGCACGGCAGCAAGCACGTCGCGCAACGACGACAGCTGGTTTTTCGTGATCAGCAGGCGCGGTTCGACCGCCACCTTGCGCGAGTCCTCGAGCGCCCGGTCTGCCACCCAGGCCTCGAACACGTCCGGTGCCCGTGTCTCGAGCACGCGCCCGAGATAGGCAAGTTCCATGGCCAGTCCGAGTACATCGAGTTCCGCCCCCTCGGGCAATACACCCGTCTCGTCGGGCTCTGGCACCTCGGTGAGCTCGCCCTCGAGGTTTCTCGAAACCTGTGACATGACCCGGGTGATGGTCGAACGGATTTCGGCGCCAAAGTCCTGCCGGCCGCCGGTCACCGGATAGTAAAAGACATGGCCGAGTGCCGCAGCGAGTTCCCGGTAGTGGTTCGCCGCGTATTCATGGTTCGCCACCCCGTCCGGCGTGAGGAGATGGATGACAATGATGCCGACATCCTGTTCCCTTGCCATCGTCTGAAGGGATGCGGCGTTGATATCGGTCTCGGCATTGGGATCACGCGCAATCTTGGGCCCGGCATCGGTCACCAGGATGATGAGTTTCTTCACGAACTCCACGCCACCTGGCGCCCAGTCGGTTTCCTCCAGGGCATGGCGGATGGCCGCAAGGCTGTCCTCGTTGTAACCGGGCGTGGACACGCCTGCGACTTCCATGGACGAGAGCGCGGCAAGTGGCGCATCAACTGCGTTGTCCCTGTCGAGCGGCGAAAAGACGCGCACCCGGTAATCGATACCCTCTGCGGCAGCGGGATTGTCGCGGAAACCCAGGATGCCGAAATGTACCCGCTCGCCTGTTTCTGTGTCCGCAATCCTGCGGATTTCCCCCTCCATGACCTCGAGGGTCTCGGCAATGAAAGGCCCCATCGACCGGGTGGTGTCGAGCACAATCATGATGCCGGCATCAGAGTCCCGGATGGAGTCTTCCGGTAATGGAGTCTCGGCGCCTGGCTCGTCCTGCAACGGAACCGAGGCGACGCGCATCTTCAGGAACAGATCCGCGCTCATGGGATGAAAATCCTCGTGGAACTCGAGGATCGGCAGGATGTAGAAGGTCTCGGCGTCGTTGATGTCGACGTACTCGGCCGGTTCAATTGAGATCACTCCCGACGCCTCCCCGGAACCTCCTTCGTCAATGGTGTGCCTCAGCTCGCGAGCCAGCGACACCGCGGCCTCGCTCTGAATCAGGCCGTCCAGCGATGCGAGATCGGAAAAGAGAAGCTGGCGTTCCCGGCCTGCGGTGCTTGTGAAGGCGGCAACGACGTTGTAGGGCCAGTCGATCGTGGCATTCTCATTCACCCATCCTTCGGCCGGCAACCCTGCCGCCCCCCCGACCTGGAGCCAGGAACCGTCTCGGCCAAAGACATAGAGAGGCTGGAAGGCAGGATAAAGGTCCTGGACAACGCCTTCAGGCGCATCGAAGCGTGGCGTGCCGGGGCGCGTGAGAACGCGCTGGTAGAGCGTGCTCGTGCCATCGATCAGGAGTGGCCTCTCTTCCTGGGCCTCGACGGCTGGTCCGACCACACCCGCCAGGACCGCGACGACGGCCGGCACCAAGAGGCGCAGACGGATCATTGCTCCCCTCCACAGTAGAGATTGACAGCGTCGTTCTGCATGAAGTCGTCCGTGTCGAGACGCCCGCAGACGTCATCGAGAAGATCCTGCGCGCCGTCAACCCCGGCCACGGCGGCCTCGGCGTAGTAGCGCGCCGCGATCTCGATGGCAGGTCTCTCGAAGGGGGATGAACCGGATTCAAAGGCCGGATCGTACCAGCGGCCCATGACGACGAGCGCTTCCGGAGTCTCGCCAATCAGTCTCTCGACAACCCACAGCCGCGTCTGCGGAGTGACCCCCTCATCGGTCGCGCATCGCTCGACCCAATCGAGCAGCGAGTCTGCCTCCGCGACGTCGGTCACGGCATCATCGCTGCATGCCAGTCCCGTCTCCGCGGTCCGCGGTTCGACGATATCGTCCCGCAAGACATAGAGGGCAGCGGCGATTCCAAGGACCACGATCACTAGGGCAAGGACGAGATAGGTGCCACGACGTGAGGCCGGAGGGGTGTCGACCGGTGGTGGCTCGCCCTCGCCTTCAGCTTCCGTCGTCCCCGTCGCCACCACGGGAATGTCAGGGGCGGCTTTTGTCACAACACCACCCAGGCCACCCTCGCGCGCCGCATCGGGCGGGGGAAGGACATTGCCGGGCCAAACGACACTGCCGGTGCTGCCCCCCTCGAACGAGATCTCGAGGTTGTCGAATTCGTCAACGTGACGGACCACATCGGGGCCGAGAATCAGGCCATTCGAGACCGATTCCAGAGGTCCAAGCGTCGCCTTGGCCAGTTGCCAGCCCGATGCTCCGAGGTAGCGCCCGTCATAGGACCGCCGAATGGTCAGCTGACCATTGCCTGTCGACTGTCCCTCGTCCGTCGTGAGAAGGGCGTGGCCTCCCAGCGGATGGCGGGGATCCGGATTGATCCTGAACGTCATGTCGCCGTTCTGTTCGCCTCCAGCCTTCCGATGATGTCGCCGAGCACGAGGTTCTGTTCCGTGTCCACGGTCTCTCCGCCAATACTCCTGGCATTGTCCTCGAAGATCCGGAAGAGGCCATGGGTCCAGTCGACAAACCGCTCCTCGGCGCCGGTGTCGGAAGCAAACGAGAAGGACGTGACATCGTCCCTGGAGGTCTGCTCCCTGAACACCGGGCGTGGCCCGCTTCCTTCCTGTTCAACCTGCGGACGCCTGTCCTGCGGCAACCTGTCCATTCCGAGGCGGGCAACGAAGGAGTTGACCGTGTCGGCAGCGATCGCCGCCGCCGGCGCGGCACGGCGGTCCGAGTGGAGGGAGAAGTTCCACTTTCTGAGCACGGTAACGATGTCGTCATGAAGAGAGAGACGTCGGGCCGCTTCGATGAGTTCGGTCACAAGATCACTCGCCGTCTTCTCCGTCAGGCTGAACCGCCGCCGCCACTCCGGGCGCGTCACGAGATCATGCAGACCATCGATCCACGTCGTCAGGGCACGTTCTGCCTGGAAGGCCTCCATGGTCATGCGCCGTGTCCTTGGACCCTCCCCGGTCTCGACGGGAGGCGTCGCCTCCGCCTGCCGTCGCCCTCCGGGGCGGGGCCTTGCCGACCGTCTGCCAGTGGTCGCCGAATCACCCGGAGGAGGCTGCTGGCTTTCGGCGACAATGAAAACGTCTGCAGGCACGCGCGCCATGCGGTCCGCAACTACCGCCGGGTCGATCATCAGATCCTCGAGAAGTTCGGCGAACCGGTTGTCGTCAAAGCACATGTCGAGACTGTCGAGGACGGTGTCAGCTGCTTCCTGCCTCAGAGCCAGTCTCTCCTCGAAATCCGACGGGACATGGAACCGGACGAGCGGGCGCTGGATAGCGTCGATCAGGATATCCAGCTGATCGCTGACCTGATCAAGCTTGGTCTCGATGTGGCAGACTTCGGCCAACGCTCCCGCCAGCCTGGTGACACCCCCGTCGTCGATCGTCAGCGCCGCCTCCCAGGCCGCCTTGGGATCGGCAAAATGACGCTGGACCAGCGGCGCCGTCACCGCCCCCTGACGCAGGGTCTCGAGCCGGCCCGTCATGTCCTCGCGGATGGCGGCTTCGCGGCGGTTCGCATCATAGGCCATCAACGGCGTTTCGTAGGTCGGATTGCGCATCCAGTACGAGTTGTTGAAGGGCGTGTGCGGCAACCACTCGTTGATCCAGGCGTCAGCCATCTTTCCGAAGGGTTCGGCCATTGAATTCTGGATGCGCCTGTCGAATCGCGTCACCGGATCATCTCCTGATCCACCGGATTCAACGAGCAGCGTATCGAACTTGGTGAGCACGAAGAACAGGATGCACCGTGCCTCGGCCCGCCGGGCAGGCGTGTCGCCATGAGTTGCAGCCACCCAATTCTCTACGAGGCCGGGGAGATCCTTCGCCTCCATGTTGCCGTCGCCGATGCACAGGATCATTGAGGTCATCTCCTGTTCGGCAACATAGCGATCGAAGAGATAGGCGACCTTGCCGCGCAGGAAGAGCTGGGAAATCGGAGACTCGCCCTCGGCAAGGAACCGGGCGAGATCATGGGTGAAGCGATTCCTCGTGCCGGGAAAGTCGAGAAGATCGGTCCTGTGCATGAACTCCCATGGCACGTCGGCCATGGGAACGATCATTTCGGCCACCATGGCACACAGATGTCCCCTCCCGATGCGCGCCACGGCGCCGCCCCCGGTTGTCACCTCCACCAGATCAAGTCTGCCGTGCGCCTTGCCGTCCAGGTCCTTCAGGGTCTGGACGTCGATGATCGAGGTTTCGCGTGGAATGAGGGCCTCGAGAGGAACGAAGGCATCGCGCACTCCCCCAAGCGCTTCAAGATGCCCGGCGAGCGCAAGGTAGAGGTCCGTCAGCGGCGCATGGCGCCCCCAGAGAACAGCGAGGAGATCGGCTCGTGTGGCCAGGTTGACCCGCGGCACAAGGCCGGCCGCTCGATTCCAGTAGTCGGCCAGGGAAGCAAAGTAGGCAAGGTGGCCGAAGTGACTGGCGACGTAATCCTGCACATCCCACATCTCCTCGATGGTCACTGCCTGCCCGGGCGGCCCTGCCTGCCCCTGTGCCGTCTCCAGCAACCGTTCGAGCTCCTCCGCCGACGGCGGCGTCTCCGTGTTGTCGCCATCCTCGGCAAAGGAATTGATCAACACCCTTGCGATATCCGCCTCCGAAAGCAGGCTGACCCTGACCGGATAACCCGCTGGCGCCGGTACCTGCTGTGTGGTGAATCGGGTGACAAGACCTGTCGATTCTCCCTGTCCCTCCGGATTGATCTCGTCGAGGTAGGTGACGGAGCGCCCGGCGCCATCGAAAGCCGCCACGAGGTCTCCTCCCCTTGGCCGCCCGAGCACCGAAATGAGATAGGACTTGCCGGCCTGGCTCGGTCCATAGACACCGACGCACATGTTCCGGCCGGCCGCCGTGGCGAGCTTGCCGGCGCGGAACCGCGCCCGGCGGAAGTCCCGGGCGAACGCAGGTCCCTGTGCGCCAACCTTCTCGCGGTTGTCGTCATCGCCGATCCAGGCACCTGCCCGGCCGGCCAGATCCGCCACCGCGAAGCAGCGTTTCGCCAGTGCTTCAGCGCGCTCGCTCATCACATTCCCCATCCATCAGGCCAGCCGGACGATGCCGGTGTCGAGCCAGTAGTGGTCCTCGGGTCCCAGAGTCTGCAAGCGCAGCCTGACATCGTCGCGGTGACAGACGTCGCCCTCGCCATCTTCGACATAATCGACCACGAACGCCTCCCTCGCCGCCTCGAGTCGCAGAACGTGATCGGGGTTCTCGGGATCCGCATAGGAGTCGCGCCGTCTCAGTGTCACCCGGACCGGAAGGGGACGCTTCAACACACTCTCGTTGGCAAAATCGAGGAGATAGAGGGGTGTCGTCGTCCACCTCTCATCGGCAATCTGGCGGAATCCCACGTGCACCGGATTGTAGACGGGCAGCACCGCCTCCTCCTCGACGACTTCGCCCGGCGCCTTGCCGTTGCCCTCGGCGAAGAGCACGTCCTTGTCAAAGATCTGCCCTGCGGTATGCATGACGCCGACAAATCGGGCCGTGGAACGCATCTGCAGGCGCTCGGAACGCAAGCGGAAATTGGCTATGCGACTCGAACTGAGAGCGCACAGCATGCCTCCCACCGCCACGGTGCTCTTCGGGTCGCCGACCTCGTTGGTCACGGGATCGCGGAAGGGATACCACTCCTCCACACGGTAGCGATGCATCGACACCAGGCGATCCGGAGGCACGATCATCATGTCACGGATCTGTGCACGGACTGCCGGCAGCCTGGAGGGCCGACCGGTCAACAGGATCACGTCGACGCCGAGATGATCGATCACCTTGCCCATGTCCTGCAGGGCTTTCTGCAGAACGCCGCGTACCGATGCATCGACTTCGGAACGGCGAATCCTCAACGTGGCACCGGCCAGGCGCCAGTCGCGGGCTCCGGCCTCCCGGACCGGGTCCTCGAGGTAGGCGACGAGACCTGAAGGCACGTCGAGCTCCAGCGTTCCATTCTCGTCCTCCTGATACCCGAGGACCTCGGCCACACTGATTTCGATCGTGGCGTCCTCTGCGATGTTCTCGCAGGCATTCAGCGTGGCAACCGCCAGCGGTGCCAGAATCCTGAGGGAAAACTGCCGGCGCATCTGGCGCATCCGCTGATCCATGCCGCCCACATCACCGCCGAAGAGTTCGCGCAATCGCTCCCGGACGTAGACACCGCCTGCAGCCTCGACGGAATCAGCGATTCGACCCAGAACGATCGACGCCACGACCTCGCGGGTGACATCGTCGCCGGCAATGCGAAAACCCTCGCGGAACACCTGGCGCGGGGTCATGAGCCTGTCGCCCTCGCCGAAGTAGGAGGTCACCATGAGATCGGTGGTGCCGCCGCCGATGTCGATGCAGGCGATGCGGATGGAGTTTTCCGGGGTCCCGCCGTCTTCCCGGACTCTGGGCCGCCCCTTTAGCGCCATGTACTCGTCGATCCTGCCCTCGAACTTGCGGGCGATCTCGGTGTAGAGCCATACCAACTGGGTACAACTCGCTTCATCCCAGTCAACAACCAGTCTTGGCCGCGAACAGGTGGCTGCAGCGTCGTCGGCGAGACCGAGAATGGACCAGATCAGACGGACCGCCCCCTCGGCTCTGGAACGGATGATGGCCTGCTCCTGCATTGGCGTCGCCGAAGGCAGGGTGAGAATGACCGTGCGCAGGCGCCGGGGAACGGCAGACCGTGCCCGACGGGCCCTGGAGGCCGGGTCATTGATCTGCACCAGCGCATGGCTGATCAGTTCCCCGACGAGAAACCCGTAGAGAGCCGAGCGCGAAAACCTCGGCCTGATGGCCATGTCGACCTTCGCGTCCCTCCTGTCACGCAGACGGTCCGCAACGTCGCGCCTGACCTGCTCGATGACATCGCCGTTGTCGTTGAGATAGCGGCATGCGGATCGGGCAATGCGCGGCATGTTCTGCGCGTCCATGTGATTCTGGAATCGCCATTCGCTCACCGAAGGCTCGAGGTCCCAAAGGTAGCGCTTGGGCGACGACAGGCCCGAAGCCGTCTCGGTTCCTTCCTCCTGGCGGACCATGCGATTGGCTTCAGGTCCGGTTCGCACGATCGACGGCCACTGGAAGGCATCCCGGCGCCCGGAGCGCCGGGCAATGTGCTCGCGTCCGAACTCCGCCGCCGCGAATTCGACCCTGCTGTCGATCAGACCGGCCGAGTGAAGCTCCGGTCTCGACAGGTCACGTATCTCCAGTCCGTAGGAGTTCGAAAGGTCGACCGAAGTCTGGCCAGCCGTGCTCTCGATGAGAATGCCGCAGGTCCTGCTGTTGCCGATGTCGAGAACCAGGTCGACATCGAGCGGCGCGTGCCTCGCTTCATCGGACACCACGTCGACGAGCTTGATGCGCGGCATCCTGACCGCGGCATCGATGAATGCCAGGAGTGTCAGGAACCGTGCAAGATGTTCGAAACGGTAGGGAAAATCCTCATCCCTGAGGGCGCGTCTGCCGACTCTTGCCTTCTTGAACTCGATGAAGATTTCCTCGATCCAGTCGGCCACCCAGGCCTGGGTATCCACCTTGGACGAAAGGGTCTCGTCATCCTGGACAAGGGTCAGGAACGGGGTGACGTGGTCGGCGCTGCTGACCAGGCGAAACTCCCGCTCGTCCTCACTGTCCTTGAAGAGGGGCTGCAGATAGCGTCCCCCCGGTTCCTCGTCGACGAGCGTCGTGTCAAATGCGATCTGGATGCGGTGCGTATGGCCGGTATCGGGATCGCTACGGGCGAGTTCGACCATTCGCAACCGCGCCCATCCGAAAGGACCGTCGTCATAGCGCTCGCTGCGGTCGGAACCCAGGCCCGGCCTGACACGCAAAACCGGCACCGGAACCCACTTCTCGAGGAAAGGTTCAAGGCCCTGCACCGCCCGGAAGCCATACTCGACATCATCGATATTTCCGGTACCACGAATCTCTTCGTTGCGGTCCTCATCATCGAAGAGAGGAATCAGATCGCAGGTG
>JAJEBJ010000375.1 GCA_022822575.1 Alphaproteobacteria bacterium
CAACCGGAGGCGTCAGCGCCGGTTCCGGCTGCGCCGTTGGGAGAGGGCGCGTGCGAAGGCTCGTGTCTCCACCGCCCGTCACCGTGTCGCGCAAAAAACCGTAACGGACCATGGCTTGGCCGGGGCGAAGGCGCCGGTTCATGGTGGCCAGCACGTGCCCGAGGGCCCTGACAGGGGGTCCCGCTGCGCGGCATGTGGCCGGTTGTGCCCGTTCCTTGTGACGACGAGCCAGTGGCCACGGCCGACACGCCGGTTGAGGGAGTGAGAGATGGCCATTGACGATCACACGCGGGCCGAGGTCGTGCGTCTTCACAGGGCCGAGAGGTGGTCCGTGGGGGCCATCGCCCGCCACCTCGGCATCCATCACAGCACGGTCAGGCGGGCCCTCGAGGCCGCCAGGGTGACGCCGCGGCGGCGGCCGCGGCAGATCGATCCGTGGATCCCGTTCATCGAGGAGGAGCTGCGCAAGAACCCCGACATCCTGGCCTCCAACCTCTACCGCATGGTGTACAACCGGGGCTACACCGGCGGCAGCGACCACTTCCGCCACATCATCGGCGCCATGAGGCCGCGGCGGACGTCCCGGGCGGCGATGCAGCTCACCTTCTATCCGGGGGAACAGGGACAGGTCGACTGGGGGGACTTCGGTCCTGTCACGATCGGCCGCGCCGAGCGCCGGCTGATGGGCTTCGTGCTGACGCTGAGCTACTCCCGGCGCATCGTCCTGCGCTTCTCTTACGGCGCCACGATGAGCCACTTCCTGGCCGGTCACATCGCCGCCTTCGGGACCCTGAACGGCGTTCCAAGGAGCCTGCTCTACGACAATCTCCGAAGCGTCGTGACGGCCCGCCGCGGCCGCGCCATCACTTACAATCCCACGTTCATCAGCTTCTTCGAACACTATGCCTTCGAGGCCCCGGCCGCATGGCCCCGGAACCCTCGTCACAAGGGACGCGTGGAGCGGAGTATCGGATACGTCCGCACGGCCTTCATGCCCCACGTGCGTGCCGACATGCCGCTGGACGCGCTCAACGAGGCGGCGCGGGCGTGGTGCGACGGACCGGCCCTCGAGCGGCCCTGGCCCGAGGATCGCACGCGCACGGTCCGGGAGGCCTTCGAGAAGGAGCGGCGCTTCCTCACGCCCCTGCCCGACACCCCCTTCCCGGCCGAGGAGATGCGCCCCGCACGGGTCGGCGCCACACCCTTCGTTGTCTTCGACAAGAACAGCTACAGCGTGCCGCCCGGGACTGTCCACTCGACCGTCACCGTCGCCGCCAGCCCCGACACCGTGCGCATCCTCGACGGCGCCACGGTGATCGGCGTCCATGCCCGCTGCTACGGCAGGCAGGAGGTCATCGAGGATCCCGCCCACATCGCCGCCCTCACCAGGAGGTCGCGCGCGGCGCGGCGGCGCCACGCCAGGGACCGCCTGCTGCGCGCCGTGCCCGCTCTCGAGGACCTGTTCGCCGCCAGTTCCGGCCATGTCGGCCTCAGCGCCCGGGCCTTCATCCGCCTGCTCGACCTCCATGGCGCCGCGGCGCTTGCCGGCGCCGTCGACGAGGCCCTCAAGCGCGGTTCGCCCCACGTCCACACCGTCCGCCACATCCTCGAGGAACGCCATCACGACCACGGCCGGCCGCCCTGGCCCGTCGACATCACCGATCCCCGGGCACGCAGCGCCACCGTGCGTCCATCCGGCCTCGACGCCTACGACCCGACACGCAAGGGAGACGACACGTGACCACACTCAAGGAACGAGCCCGGGCGTTGAGGCTCCATGGCCTCATCGCCCGCTGGGACGAGATCGCCGACGCCGACTGGCTCGCCGATCTCATCGACCGGGAAGAACAGGAGCGCTCCGCGCGCAGCCTCGAACGCCGCCGCGCCGCCGCCCACATCCCCGCCTTCACCCCCCTGGCCGACTTCAACTGGTCCTGGCCGCGGGCCATCGACGCCGAGGCCGTCAACAGGCTGATGGCCCTCGACTTCATCGACGAGCGCACCAACGCCGTGCTGATCGGCGGGCAGGGAACCGGCAAGACCATGATCGCCGCCAACATCGCCCACCAGGCCCTCGTCCACGGCCACACCGTGCGCTTCGCCAACGCTCCCGGACTGCTCGCCCGTCTCGCCAGCCTCGACAGCAGGCAACTCCTGCTCCATCACCTCACCCTCATCGCCAGGCCCAGCCTCCTCGTCCTCGACGAGATCGGATATCTCACCCTCGACCGCCACCAGGGCGACCTCCTCTACGCCATCATCACGCGGCGCTACCAGCGACGCTCAACCCTGCTCACCACCTCCCTGGGCTTCGCCCAGTGGGACCACATCTTCCCCTCCACCAGCTCCATCGCCGGAACCGTCGACCGCCTCGTCCACAACGCCACCATCGTCACCATCGACGGCGACTCCTTCCGACTGGGACGCAAGGGTGGCCGATGACACCTTCAGGAGGGACCTCGAGGCCATCAAGCGCATGCCGCTGGAGACCATCGCCGCGCGCTGGGGATACGTCCGCGACACACACGCCTCGACCCCCATGAACCCCGTGCTCCGCGGTCCCGGCCTCCCCAAGCTCGTCCTCAAGCGCCAGATGAACGGACACTGGACCTACTTCAATACAAGAGACCCCGACGACAACGGCACCGCCGTCGACTTCATGAAGAACCGCGGCCTCTCCTTCGCCGCCATCCGCGCCACACGACGCGCAACCTTCCTCGACACATGGCGACGCGCCACAGAACACCCCGCTCCCCCGTGGCTCATCCGGCGCGGCATCCTCCCCGCGACACTCGACACCTGGAAACCCCTCATCCGCTGCGATGACAAGGGCCACGTCCTGTTCGCCCACCGCAACGCCAGGCGCATCATCACCGGCTTCGAGATCGCTCCACCCGACGGACCCCGGCGCTTCGCCTCAGGCGGACGACGCGCCCTCTTCGCACTCGCCATCCGCACGCCTGACGCCATCGCCGCCCTCGTCATCACCGAAAGCGCCGTCGACGCGCTCAGCCTCGCCCAGATCGACGGCTGCCCCACCGAGCACGCCTTCCTCTCCACCGCAGGCGCTCCCGGCGCGGCGCAGTGCGCACAGATCAGCCTCGCCGGGCGCATCCTGCCCGCCCTCACCACCATCATCCTCGCCCAGGACGGCGATGCCGCCGGCGACCGCCAGGCCGACACGCTCCGCTCCAAAGTCGACATCCCGGACCACGTCCGCATGACACGGCGCAGGCCGCCCGACAACACCGACTGGAACGACGTCCTGCGCAACCGCAATCAGGACGGCTGAGCGAAGAAGACGACAGCGGTCCTCAACCCCGCACAGTCAACCCGATAGGGCCATCACAATGGGGAAAAAGACAATCCCGCCCGCATCAAAAGCGCGGCTCAAAGCCGATATCACGCGCTCTTACAAAACCGCCAACAGGCCGCCGGAGGCCCTTCGCGGACGAGTGTCGTCAACCTGGTGGCGCATGCGATGCATGCATTCGACCGCGCCGCGGATCGGCCGTGCCGTGTCCGACCGGCCGTGCCGATCCTCATTCTTCGGCAACCTCGACGCCTGGCTGAAGTTGCCGGTGCGGGTGCTGACCGTCGGACTGAACCCGTCGCGGCACGAGTTTCCGGAACACGAACCGTTTCATCGCTTTCCGCTGGCTGACGGCCCATGCGGCCGTACGCCGTCCCGCTGCCTCGAGGCCATGTCCGCCTGCTTTCGCACCCATCCCTGTCGTGGCTGGTTCAGTTCGTTCGAACACCTGCTCAACGGCATGGACGCGAGCGACTGCGAGGACCGCAGGTCGACGGCTCTTCACAAGGCATGCCATGGCACTCGCGGAGGAACCCTGATGCGGGATTCCCCGCAACAAGACCTCCTTCCAGCTCATGGAGGCTCACACGTTGTTCTTCATGCGGCGCATCGCCCAATTCGATAAGGTGCCTTGCGAGTTGGTTCACGACCTGATCGTCGCCATGAGTCGACAACGTTGAACCGATGGAAGGCCTGCCTGAGGAGCTGTCCCGGAGGTACCGGA
>JAJEBJ010000346.1 GCA_022822575.1 Alphaproteobacteria bacterium
CAGGTGGTGCACCACGTCGATGCCGTGCTCCCTCAGTTCATCGGCAGGCCCGATCCCCGAACGCAGGAGGATCTGCGGAGAGTTGAAGGTGCCGGCACTGAGGATGACAGCCCGCTCGGCTCGCATGGTCCTCGAGCGGCCGCCCTGGATGTACTCGACGCCGACCGCACGGCTGCCCTCGAAGAGAATGCGGTTGATGGTGGCGTTGGTCACCGCATCAAGGTTGGGGCGATGGAGTGCTGGATGGAGCCAGGCGCGTGCCGCGGAGTTGCGCACACCACCCAGCACCGTGCGTTCCATGAAAAAGACCCCTTCCTGGCGATAGCCGTTCACGTCCTCGGTGAAGGGATATCCCGCCTGCTGGCCCGCTTCGACATAGGCCCGGTAGAGGGGGCTGCTGTCGCCGCCCACGGTAATCTCCAGAGGACCGTCCCGGCCGCGGAACGCGTCATCGCCGCGGTCGGTCTTCTCCATTTTCTTGAAGTAGGGAAGGCAATGGGCGAACGACCAGTTGTCGAGGCGGTTGGTGGCCCAGTTGTCGTAGTCGAGGGGATTGCCCCTCAAGTAGACCATGCCGTTGATCGATGACGATCCGCCCAGCACCTTGCCCCGAGGATAGAGAAGCCGGCGGTTGTCCATGCCCGGTTCGGGCTCGGAGAAGTACCGCCAGTTGTACCGCTTGCCGTTGATGATGATCCAAGCCGCCGCCGGCATGCGCAGCAACCACAGGCTGCGATCCGACGGACCGGCCTCCAGGACCTTGACCGTCACCTCCGGATTCTCGCTCAACCGGCTTGCCAAGACGCATCCCGCCGAACCCGCGCCAATCACGATGTAGTCTGTTGTCTTCGCCATCACGTTACGCCACTCATGCACCTTCGATGCCGATCAGAACAGAAACCCACGTTCCCTCTCAAGAAGTTTCGACGGTCGGGCAAGTTTACGTTGCCTCCCTACCTGCGGTGCAACAGGAACAGCGGAGAGTGCGATAGAAGGGAACTGACCCATGCCACACTGAGTCAATACTCGTAGGCCATGCATGACGGTCCCGAGTGATCGTGACCCGATCATTCGGGACTCAGGTGTTCCCCTCCTCCCATCAGGTCGAACGCGACTTCCACGCGCGAGTTGACACCACGAGGTCCGGCGAGCGAAAGGTGATATCCGCGCAATGGCCATGAGATGCACACGGGAGGTGGTGACCTCCTTTCTGACGGCACACTCTCGAACTGACATGGATTGAGAATCATGTGCCCACGTGACCAGACCTTGCGAGGCTTGCAATCGGTCTAGTCGCAAACTCCATGATATTCACATTCGTGGTCGGCCCAGTAATCTTCATAGTACATTTGCGCCAACAAATACACTCCAAGCAAGAAAAGCAAATTGAGGACTATGGCAAGAATTATTCGTTGGAACGAACTTCTTGGTTTCCCGAATTTCACATCTCTATTCACTGTCACCCCCGGAGTTCATATTACATTTCGGCTCTGCAACCAGGCAGATCAAGACAGACGACAGGGGAGTGCCGGGAACGCCAGGAATACGACCAGAGTCGCATGTTCCCCCAAATGCGATTCACACCGATCCGTGCAATGTGACATCCCCTTCCCCATGCCAGGTCCCCCTGAATTCCATGTAGTCTTCCCGTTCATCGGCTCATCGGTCCCCGTAAACGCTTCTTGACCTTGGTCAATCCTCTTCCTTCATCCACCATCAGTCCTTCCTTTCTGATGGATTTTGAAGAACTGCCACACGACAATCACTGGACCTTCCAACATGACACATGTGGTTCGGTGTCCACTTGGCGCATTGAATAACTGCGATTCCACAGCATGTTGCAACTACCTGTTCATGCACATTCCCGGGCAGTGACCCCAACTGTTCATGCTGACCCGATTGAATGTCACATATGACAGACATTGCGCAGGATCGAAGGAAACACGAGCATTTGAATTCTGGCATCAGTCTGCTATCAAGGCATCGAATTCTCCCTCGATTCTCAAGCCCCGAAGGATCTCGACGAACTGCTCACCGGTCATCAAACGGCCGTCCTTGCCACAGGCATAGAAGTCCAGCATCTTGACGTAGCCATCGTGGTTAGGGTCCCAGAATGTTCGGAAGCCGATGCACTGACGCGTTTGCTCGCCGTACGTCCGTTCGGAGACGTCGAACATCAGTGTCTTGATGCTACCCAGAGCGGTCTCAACAGTCGGGCCTCTGGTCACTTCACTGCGACGAACATCAAGGAGATGGGCGAAATGCCCAACGAAACCGCTCTTACGAGTCGCGTTCCTGGCCCAATAGCCACCACTCTCCCCGGCATAAAGGAATGCCGCCTGAACAATGTAGCCACCATCACGAAATCCCCACCATCTGTACTCGGTGTAGTAGTCCCATTCCTTGCTGGCATCGTGCCAGAGCTCATGGCCCTCCGCTTCGAAGCCGCTCAGGCGAATCTTCGCGTCTGAGGCCGTCATGGGAATGTTCTTCCAGGATATGCTCGCCAGACCCAGGAAGAGCAGCGAAGCGATTTTCGCCCACTTTCGCATCACCTCTTTCTCCTTGACCTGGCACCACTAGAAGCGCATGCCGAAGCGCAAGCTGACGGCATAGATGCTGTCGTCCGAGCCCGGGCCCGAAGCAGACACCGCGCCGCTCAGGTCCAGTGTCATGCGCGTTGCCGGCGCCTCCGAACGCAGGCGCTCGCCCGAGACGCCGACGATCGTCACCGCATCGCCCAGCGTCTGCTCTAGGCCCAGCTGACCCAGCAAGGTCTGCGTCCTCACGCAGACGTCCCAGGCATTGACTCTCTCCACCACCGACCAGATGCCGGCATCCGTCCGCCCCGCTTCGTCCATCGAGACCCGCGAGCCGTCCTGGTCCCGGAATCCATTCAGCGACGCGTCCGAGCGCACCTGCTCCCGGCAACGCCGATGCGTGACGGATGAGAGAGTAGATGAGGCGTGCGTCAGCCCACCTCCCCAAAGAAAGGGAGAAACGGCAGGTTGCTCAGGATGCCAAGGATCTGCAGGAATGCGCTGTCGGAACCGAAACAGTGGCCGCACCAAGGCAATGTTGGAACTTGTCCTGGACGGTCTTCCAACAAAATCACAGAGGAATGGAGAGAGAGGCGTCGTTCACCAGTCGTGTCATGCAGGTGTAACGGTGGTGCATACCACTTACGCGAGCATCCTTTTCAGAACCTTGCCAGTGGGACCGAGTGGCAGGACCTCCCTGAACTCGACAAGGCGGGGGTACTTGTGAGCCGCCATTTCTTTCCTGGCCCAGCTGACGACATCGGCGGCATCGAGTGACAACCCCGGCCTCTTGGAGACGAACGCCTTCACCTCTTCCCCGAATACCGGTTCAGGCACACCGACGACGGCCACCTGGGAGATGGCCGGATGTTCGAGGAGCACTCCCTCGACATCCGCCGGGTACACGTTGAACCCACCGCGGATGATCAAATCCTTCTTGCGCCCGACGATGAAGACGTGGCCCTTTTCGTCCACTCTCGCCAGGTCACCTATATGGTACCAACAGTCGCGATGCTCGATGTTGGAATTCGGGCTATCGTTCGCATCGATGAAAGACTGGACGGTGTGACGATCGTTAGACACGTACCGCCCGGGTCTGGCACGCTTCACTGATCCCAACGGCAACCGCACACCGAAGATTTCGCCGGCTCGCACAACAGCGCCATGATCGGGATCGGCACACCTCGACTCACCCGCAGGCGCTCCGTCGATCTGCCCCGCCCGAAACACGATGATGCGCATGTTGCCGTCAACCACGAAGAGGCAAGTCCAACCAGGCAAGTGCGCAACCTTCCCTGGGCAGAAGAGAGCGGTCCCACGCTTCTTGTTCGTGGATCACCAGACTTCTGGCGGGCTGTACCAACAATCGCCTGATCCTTATGCTTCATCTGGTTGTCGGTCGGATGGCATGCGTCATCGTCGAATCACGATCACGCGCTCATGGTGCATATGGTGCGGTTGATGCAGCGCGGTCGGTACGATGCTCACCGCGCCTCCGCAGCCCAGGGATCGACGACCTCGATCCCCGTATTGCGGAACTCGCCCGTGTTGCGGGTAACGATGGCGAGCCCGCGTGTGGCAGCGGCGGCGGCTAGGAGAGCATCCGGCACATGGTCGTCGAGCGGCTCGCCGCGACGGCGCTTTTCTTCCATGATCTTCGCACACGCCTGCGCATCGGCCAGAGACCACTCGACGATCCGGTCCTCGAACAACTCGTCGAGAAGATCCTGGAAGCGGTCGGCGAGATCGTGCCGGCGCCGGCCGGGATCGAGCCTGCGGATGCCGTCGAGCACTTCCCAGACAGTGACGGAGGCGAGGCCGAGGCCGTCATCGGCGATCGAATCGAGAAAGCCCGCGACCCGAGGCTCGGGTCGCGGCCGCATCATTTCGGAAACGACATTCGTATCGATGAGCCACGCAAGCGGGACGGTCATTCATCCTCCCCGCGGGAGAAAAACAGCGGCTTGTAACCGTGACGGAGTGGAGGCGGAAGTTCGACGCCATGCTCCTCCCCGAAATGCCGTGCGAAGGCCTCGGATGGCCTCAGACGGCGCTCGGTCCTGGTGCGCTTCTCGTGGATCATGCGGCGGACCAGCTCCTCCATCGATACGCCGACCTGGCGGGCTTCGCGTCGGAGCCAGGACTTGTCACGAGGATCGATGTCTCGAACGATGATGCTTGTGCTCATGATGGCGGTTCCGGTTCGGTCGACAGCCTGCCCGCAGGCCACGCTGACATCAAATTATGCTATCAAGAGGTGAAGGTCAAAGTACTGCGGCTTCTGTTCTTTACTTCGGCCATGGTGCGAGGGGGCCGTTGCGAAGAATTGAGGACGCCGCGACTTAACTCCGGCCATTGGGCCCCGCCAAGCGGCGGAGTGTGAAGAAAGGAAAAGGAGGACCCATGGACAACCCCGATACTGGGTCGTTTCGGGGAAGCGACGAATTTCGATGAGGTGAACATGGGGGGCCTATCGTGGTCTGGAGTTTGAATCGATCCGACAACTGCACGATGACAGAAGCGTCTCCGGATCCTGCGGATGGGTCGAACAATCAAGGAATTCCGCCGGGTTGCACGCCCCTCGCTGCATCGAAACGCCGGTTCTGACGAAACAAGGGCATGTCGCTCCTCGCGGGAGGAGATCGCGACCTGCGGTCGGAGAGGGTATGGCGGGCGGGCGTTGCTTTCATGGCGGCAGGGCGCGGTGCGGGGACGGCCAATTGGCGGGCAAATTGGCGCTTGCGCCGCCAGCTGGGCGCTGCTGGATGCGATCATACCGCTCGAGGGACTGGCCGCTCAGGAAAGTGGCATCCGGAGATGGCGAGGGTCGATAGTCCGCGAGAGTGCGCAGAGAAAGAAGTGGTAGCGCATGATCGGCGCTATGTGCTGGAGGCTGTGTGCCGCAAGCTCGGCAGCAGCTTCGCGTCTCCGTGTGCTCTGGAGACCTCCGAGAAGAAGTTCTCATAGCCCATCACGAGTTCTTCCTGTTTCGCGTTGACTTGAACTCGGACCCGAATTTGCTTGTCGTCGAGTTCGGGCTCGAGAGAGAACCTGGGTGGTCCGGAAACGAGCGCCAACTGGCGGGTTTCTCCTGGAGCGGGTTTTGGACCTGCTTCGAGAATCTGCACGGCCACTTTGTCCAGTATCGACTTGAGCGGTCCTTCGTCGACGCGGGCACCGTCCGCCATGACAAGCCCGCCCAGCGTGTAAAGATTCTGCGTGAGAAAGACTATGTCCTTGATGTTCGACGATGACGACAGCTGTTTTGTGGCGCCCCGCAGCTTTCCGATCAGATCGTTGACCGTCAGGTCTTCGAGAGCACGCTGCACCTCGCCAAGATACTCTGCGAAATCGATCTTCCAGCCGAGCTGAGGCCTGTCCGACATGAACTTCTCGTCCGAGATCAAGTCCACGACATACTGATCCCGAATCATAATGTACCTGTTGTGCAGCAGCAGGTCCGCTATGAGACTTGCTCGATATTATCGACGCAAGTGTTATCGTAGTCATACACCTTGACCTTGGCCCTTTTCATCTTGCGCGGGAAGATCTCCGACAGCACCCGAACGTTTACGGAAACGATTGGCAGCACTTCCTCCACCAGGGCATCTTGTTCGTCGAATATGCGATCCGTAATGTCGCACGGGGGCAGTTGCGACACCGTGCCTTCGATGGGCTCGATTCCGGCGGCATCCAGCCTCCTCTGAGCTTCGGACCGAAACGCCTGCAGCCTGTCCAGTTGGGACCGGACGTTTTCTATCGTTCGCGCGACGGTTCCGTAGACTATCTCCCGGCCGCCCGCCGTCGTCCTGGAAATCACGAAGGGTCTTTCGCACCAATGATTGGCGAGGTCCCCGTCAACGATGTGGATCGCTCCGTACAGGTAAGGCCTGTGCTCGGCGTTGAACATCACCTGCACCCTGTTGAACTTTTGCTCCGACATGACTCTGGGCCCTCCGTTTTTCAGTGTTTGACAGGCTGCCGCATCCGGTTTCATCCCGCTCCTGGGCGGTACAGCGGCGCGTGATGCGGCACGCCCGCTTATGTGGGGATATGCGTGTTGGACAGCAAGACGAGGATCCGGGACCGGTCGAGAAAGCGACTGACGAGCGGCTTCCGACGTCGGCGGAGACCGGTGAAGCGGAGCGGGAGTCGGCGGCAGCATCGCCGGTTGCAAGTAGCCGGCGAACTGGACAGGGCACCGGTTTCGGCGCATTGCGGACGCTGAGTTGGTTTGATGGCATGGCATATTGCATACTACCAGTGAGCAAAATGCGAGAGTATCGAACTTGCCATGGGTTTGAGAAACATCTAATTTCATCATCATGAGGTATCAAAGAGGCGCAATGCTAAACCGCCTGCACCGCCTTCTGCCCGAGGGGCTGCTGGCGGACGCGGCCTGGTTCACGGCCGCCGGCTATTCGAGTTCGCTGCGCAGCCGCTATCTGGCGAGCGGCTGGCTGGAACCGGTGACGCGGGGGGTGTTCCGGCGACCGACTCACAGGCCGGGCATGGAGGACACGACCGCGCCGCTGCGCTGGCAGCATGTGGTGGTCTCGCTCCAGTCCGTGCTGGAACGTCCGGTCGCGGTCGGCGGGCGCACGGCGCTGGAGCTCGACGGGCTCGCCCACTATTTGTCGAGCGCCGGACCGCAGGAAGTTCACCTCTATGGCGACGAACCGGTGCCGGGTTGGCTTCGGAAGATCCCGATCGATACGTCCTTCGTGTTCCACAATGCGAGGAAGTTGTTTCAAGCGGAACCGATCTGCGAGGCCCTCGAAGATCTCAAGTCCATCTCGGCCGCCGATCGGCCGTCGAACCTGGCTACCATCCACGGCAGCCTGAAGTGGAAGTGTTTCGGCGACGGGGACTGGCCGATCGTTCTTTCGACACCGGAGCGCGCGATCCTGGAACTGCTGGACGAGCTCCCCGACAGGGAGACCTTCCACCAAGCCGACATGCTGATGGAAGGGCTGGTCAACGTCAGTCCGAGGCGGATGAGCCGACTTCTGTGCGAATGCCGCAGCGTCAAGGTCAAGCGCCTGTTTCTGTGGTTTGCCGACCGGCACGGTCATGCGTGGGTCGAACGGCTGGACCGGGAGGGGGTCGACCTCGGCAGCGGCAAGCGCATGCTGTTCCGGGGTGGAAAGCTCGACCGCCAATACCGGATCACCGTTCCAGAGGACCTCGATGCGGGTGGATGAGCAGTATCGGCGCCAGGTGGCACTGCTGGTGCGCATCCTGCCGTTCGTCGCGGCGCCGCGAATGATCGCCTCCGACGTGTTCTTCAGTCTGAGGCGCCGTGTCACGAAACCGATGACAAGCGCGTAGGTGAAGCACACGGCCGCGGCCTCGGTCGGCGTGAAGATCCCACCGTAGATGCCGCCCGGCATGATGGCCGGAAGCACCAGGGCAGGGATGCCGCGGATCGCCTCCCTGTAGACGTTGTCCATGTAGGCTCTCGCCGACACGCTGTCCGCCACGCGGATGTCGCCGTTGCGCCGCACGACGTCTCAAAATGACCGGGTACCCCCGACACACGTCGCGACAACCAAGCCTTGACGACGTCTGGAAACATCTCCATGGTATGGACTGGTCGAATAGACTGGTCGAAATAGGGATGAATGCATGGAGACGATTGGCGCCTACGAGGCCAAGACCCACCTCCCGAGCCTGCTTGAACGGGTGGCACGCGGTGAGAG
>JAJEBJ010000148.1 GCA_022822575.1 Alphaproteobacteria bacterium
GCCGCCCCAGCGGGCACCGGCCGGGTTCGATCCTGCGCTCATCCGGTCGGACACCGATCCGTCGGTCCTCGCGGACCGACTCGCGGCCGAGAAGCACCGGCGGTTCTCGCTCTGCCTTCAGGGTCCTCCGGGAACCGGCAAGAGCGCCTATGTCCGCTACGTCGCAGAGAGGCTCGGCCTCGAGGTCGTGCAGAAACGGGCTTCCGATCTGATGTCGATGTGGGTGGGCGAGACCGAGAAAACGATCGCCAGGGCCTTCGCCGAGGCACGCGATGCAGGCGCGTTTCTGGTCTTTGACGAGGCGGATTCCCTTCTCGCGGACCGACGTTTTGCCCACCGCAGCTGGGAGGTCAGCCAGGTCAATGAGATGCTGACATGGATGGAAAGCCATCCCTTGCCCTTCGCCTGCACGACCAACTTCGCAGACCGCCTCGATCCGGCGACATTGCGCCGCTTCGTCTTCAAGGTGAAGCTCGACTATCTCACCTCCAAAATGGCGGAATTGGCGTTCCGCAACTCTTTCGATCTGGCGCCGCCGCCCTCTCTCTCGGATCTCGCGGCCCTCACGCCCGGCGATTTTGCCGTGGTGCGCAACCGGGGTGGGATCCTGGGCGTCCTGCACGATGCGGAAGTCCTTGTGGAGATGCTGCGCGCCGAGTGCGCAGCCAAGCCGGACCGACCGTATCCCGTCGGTTTCAGGCCGTAGCAGTTCTGCATGATGCCTCCGCCCCCTATGGTGCAAAGGCGCGAAACTGCAGCATTGAGGGAAGGTTGAATGAATGCGGTATGAACGCCTGAAGGACATCGTGCACCTGGCCATCCGGCTTCAGGGCTCGCGTGCCGGCGTGACACTCAAGCAGATCGAGGAGGACCTGTCGGTCAGCCGCCGGACCGCCGAGCGTATGCGCGATGCTGTCGAATGGGCCTTCGGGCCGCTGGAGACCGTGCCTGCCGACGACAACAGGTTGCACTGGCGGCTGCACTCGGGAGATCTGCGTCGCCTGCTGCGGGTAACCGCCGAGGAACTGTCGGCGCTCGGCACCGCCGCCATGGCCCTTGAACGGACCGGCTTGCGGGAGCAGGCGGCCAGGCTGAAGGATATCGCCACCAAGCTGCGCGCCGCCCGGGGCAATGCAACCCCGGAGGGACGAGAGGCCGATCTCGAAGCCCTGATGCAGGTCGAGGGGCTGGCCATGCGGCCGGCCCCGAGGCAGCCGGTCGATGCCGACCTTCTTGCGCTCCTGCGCGAGGCGCTCCTGACACGCCGGATGGTCGGATACCGCTACCGTGCGCGCTCGACTGGCGAGACCAGCCATCAACGCGTGGAGCCCTGCGGCCTGATCTACGGCAACCGCGCGTTCCTCGTCGCCCGGAAAGACCGCTCCGAAGAACCGCGGCTCTGGCGCCTCACCGGCATCAGCGATGCCAGGCTCCTCGATGAACGGTTCGAACGCGACCCGGCGTTCGATCTGCAGCGCTACGCCCGGCGCTCCTTCGGCACCTTCCAGGAAAAGCCCGTCCGGGTGGTCCTGCACTTCAACACCGCCGCCGCTTCCGACGCTTTGGCGTTTCTCTTCCATCCGGATCAGATCGTGGAGGAGAACCGGGACGGCACGGTGACTGTGCGCTTCGAGGCCGGTGGTCTCGACGAGATCTGTTGGCATCTCGTGACCTGGGGCGAGACAGTCACCGTCGAGAAGCCCGTGCGCCTCCGTCGACGGCTTGCCAACATGTGTGCCACGCTTGCATCTCATCATCAGGACTGTTGACTGGACGGCTCGGATCAGGGAACGGTCGTGGCGCAGTCGCAGGTCGGGTCCCTTGAAAAACAGGAGCGGAACGCAGCGGGCTTGGATGGTGGTGTACGCCGACACATGACTGAAGCCAGGATTTGATTCACCCTGGCGTCGCCCGACTCTCCGGCATTCAGGCAGATGGCGACATGTGCTGTTCGGAAACGCCGGTCACCGCATCGGACACCAGGCTCTTGCACCACCTCGAGGGGCACGGTCCATTCGAACGACCGCACCAGCTGCGCCGTTGCGTCGACGTCCGAGCTACATGGTCGTGAAACCGGCGGGTCAGTGGACGTGCAACCCCATGTTCAGGCGCGCTTCCGCCTCGAATCCGAGTGACTCGTAAAACCCCCGGACCGCAGTGTTTGTCGCTCGTATCTGAATGTTGACCTTGATGCAGCCCACGGCACGCAAGGCTGCAACAGCATGGCGAACAAGCTTCGTGCCAATGCCGCGCCGCCGGTACTCGGGCGAGACCGCAACTTTGTACAACCAGCCCCTATGCCCGTCGTATCCCGCCATCACGGTGCCGATGATGCACTTCGCGTCCTCGGCTACGAAGAGCAGATCATCTGCCACCAGGAACTTTGCGTCGAATACCTTTGCCGGCGCGTTGTGCGGTGGATCCTCGAGGAATACTCGTTCCCACAGCGCGATGACTCCGGCGCGGTCGTCAAGGGTAGAGGGGCGGATGTTCAATGACTCGTTCTCCTCTGAGAACAGCAAGTCTTGCATGGGCCGGCGTCGGTCGTCGACCGAAGGGGAACTGCATCCGTTCCGTTTCCTGACCACTGACCGAACGAGCACGAGCCCGGTCATGAAGCGATGGAGCTTCGTGAGGCGCTCAA
>JAJEBJ010000002.1 GCA_022822575.1 Alphaproteobacteria bacterium
AGCAGTTATAGTGCTGCTGTGGATTTGATCTGGCCGCCAGGCCCTCTGGACGGCGGCAAGGTGACGGTGCGCTACATGATGATCCGACCCAAGGCGCTTCCCCCCATGTCAACCTTGCGACCCTTCGAGGCCGCGGCGCGACGGTTGAGTTTCTCCAAGGCTGCCGACGAGATTGGAGTGACCCAGGCAGCGGTCAGCAAGCAGGTGCGCGCCCTGGAGCACCACCTGGGCCGTCGCCTGTTCCTGCGCAGGGGGCGCCATGTGGAACTGACAAGTCAGGGCCAGACCCTCTACCAGGCGGTCTCACTTGGCCTTTCACACATCGCCAGGGCGACCTCGCAGATACGCCACCAGACACCGCACAACGCAGTCTCGATCGCCATGCGTCTGGCGTTTGCCAGCCAGTTCATGGCCTCTCGACTTGTGCGGTTGCGGACGGAGTTTCCCGATGTCGCCTTCAACATCGTTTCAACGGAGCGCAATCCCTTCTTCCTGATGGACTCCGTCGACATGGCGGTCGTGCTCGGCTTCGAAGCGCAGCCGGGACTGGATGCCACCTATCTCCTGACCGAAGAGATCTTTCCCGTGTGCAGTCCCGGATACCTGAAGCGGCATCCCGGCTTGAAGACCATCCAGGACATCCCGGATCATGACCTGATCCACCTTTCGGCAGATCACTGGCGTGATCTCACCTGGGAACCGGTGGACTGGCCGGTTGCGGCGCCAGCCCTGGGTGTGCGCCGGGACATCGAGATGACCGGGCCGGTCTTCAACAACTTCGAAATGCTGATGAGCGCGGCTGTCAGTGGCCTCGGACTGGCGATCACGTGGCGCCACCTGAGCAAGGAGCTTCTGGACCAGGGGCATCTGGTTCGCCCGTTCAAGGAAAGTTACCGGATCAACCGACGGCACTTTTTCGTGACCCACGTGTCAAGCCGCAACGATCAGCTTGTCGGTGCCCTGCGCGATTGGTTTGTCGCCGAAACAGCCTGCTTCCGCGAGGACTGAAACTGTTGACTTCATCGGATGGATGATCGCTGTCGATGCCATGTCAGCCGTAGGATGCGATGGGCGTGCCGAGGTGGTCCGGTGACGGGTTGACCCCCAGTCCTGCGCCATGGGGCACGGAGATCTTGCCATGGGAAACCGCGATACCTCCTTCGGGATCGTAGTGCGAGGCCAGGTAGGGCTCGGCAATCCAGACTCCCTCGTTGAGATGGGTTTCCACCGTGGCACCGGCGTGGACGCAGGCCGCAGCGACGATGTCGCCTCCAAATCCATCATCGCACGTGTGCGGCAATGACCTGGACTTGCAGACGTCACGTGCGGTGCGCAGGGAACTCAGACCGCCGAGACGTCCTATCTTGAATCCAAAGCCATCGCACAGGCCCGAGCCCACGGCGCTCAGGATGTCATCGAGATCTTCAGTGCTCTCGTCCAGGTAGACGGGATGTTCCAGCAGGCGACGAACCCTGGCGGTCTCGGCCATCGTATTGCAGGGCTGCTCGAGAACGATCGGAATGTCGCGGCATGCCTTCGAAATGTGCAGGGCATCGCGGCTCGTCCAGGCCCGATTGGCGTCCGCCACGAGCCTGACCGTGCGTCCGACGGCCTCCCAGACCTTGTGTATGGTCTCGATGTCAAGTTCGATGGGCCGGCCCCCCACCTTGATCTGCAGTCGTCCGTAACCCTGCCGGGCCTGGTCCAGGGCCGTACTTGCCACATCGTCCGGAGTGCCGACGCCGATGGCGTAATAGGCGGGAACCTCTTCACGGAGAGCGCCGCCGAAGAGGTCACAGACACGCACACCGAGGGTCTTTCCCAGAAGATCCCAGTGGGCTACATCGATTGCAGCCTTGGCGTAGTTGTGACCGTTGAGGTGGCGGTTCATGGTGCGATGCAGGATACCGGCGTTGAGCGGATCCGTGCCGACCAGATGAGGGGCCATTTCGGCCAGTGCCGCACGTGCACCCAGAGCGTGCTCGGGCTGGTAGGTGGGACCGACCGGACAGGTCTCGCCATAGGCCCTGAGGCCCGTGTCCGTGACGAGTTCGACGATTGTCGAGTCGACGCGCTCCAGACTGGATCCCGACATGACATAGGGTCCATTGGCGATGTGGAGGTCGACTCCGTAGACGTGGAGTTCCGTGATCTTCATGACCCGCCGCGCGAGACCGATTTGCCACCGGGAATGATGAAGACGCCACCTTCTGGGCGCGTCAATCCCGGATCACAGCGGGACGGGCCATGGCCTGGGTTCTCGAGCATCAGGGGCGTCGCGATCCTGTCCAGCGCAGGATGAGGCCAATCGGTCCGCGTTGACGCCACGATGCGCCCCTTCGCGTGCGGCTGCTCTCGGCGATCGATTGGGTCAGCCGGTCCAGCACGATGGCCAGCAACACGATTCCAAGTCCGCCAACGGTTGCGATGCCCATGTCCAGACGGCCAATTCCACGAAGAACCATCTGTCCCAGCCCCCCGACGGCAATCATCGAGGCGATGACCACCATCGACAGCGACATCATGAGCGTCTGGTTGACTCCTGCCATGATGGACGGCATGGCCAGAGGCAGTTGCGCCTTCCAGAGCAGTTGGCGATCGGATGCGCCGAAGGCCAGCATGGCTTCGACTACGTCGGTCGGCACCTGACGAATGCCGAGATTGGTGAGGCGGATGACCGGCGGCAGCGCAAAGACGATCGTGACAATGACGCCGGGAACGTTGCCGATCCCGAACAGCATGACGATGGGCACGAGATAGACAAAGGCCGGAATGGTCTGCATGCCATCGAGAATGGGCCGGGCGATGTTGTAGAACCGATCGCTCCTGGCGGCAGCGATGCCCAGTGGTATGCCCAGGATCAGGCACAGGACCAGGGAGGTGAAGACGACCGAAAGTGTCGTCATCGTCTGCGCCCAGACACCGAGGAACCCGACGAAGAGCAGCGACGCGACTACGGCCAGCATCAGTCTGACACCGGCAATCTGCCACGCCAGAAAGGCGAAAATCGCCAGCATCAGCGTCGGTGGTACGCTGCCGAGCGCCCATTCGAAGTTCCTCAGAACCAGGTCCACCGGCCATTTCAGGGCCTGAAAGAAGGGCCGGTAGTTGTCGACCAGCCAACGCAGGCCATCGGAAACCCAGATTTCCAGTGGCAGCGTGCCGCATTCAAAGACATTGAGCAGACCGCACTCATCCATGTTCCTGCACTCCCCGGGGGTCTGCGGTCAGGCCACTGTGGCGGCGGTGCCTTCGGACCGGTTGCCCTGGATGCCGCGTAGCAGGGACTGACTGGTTACGACACCGACGACCTTCTCCTCCGAGACGACGAGGATGGGATGCCGACTTCCCACAGAGAGATCGACCAGGCGGTTCAGGCTGTCGTCCGGCAGAGCCCTGGGCCATGCCACTTCGTCAACGGCGCCATGCCGTGCGGCGTAGGCCTCAGGCGATTCCATGATCTTGTGCGCAGTTACGAGATTGAGCCTCGAGATCCCGGCAACAAAATCGGCCACGTAGGCGTCCCTGGGATTGGTGACAATGTCCTCGGGCGTACCAATCTGGACCAGGGCGCCGTCCTTCATGACCGCAATGCGGTGGCCGATGCGAATGGCTTCGTCGAGATCGTGCGTGATGAACAGGGTCGTCTTGTTCATCTGGGAGGCGAGTGTCATGAACTCCGACTGGAGTTCCCTGCGAATCAGGGGGTCGAGCGCCGAGAAGGGCTCGTCCATTAGGAGAATGTGCGGGTCGGCGGCGAGCGCGCGTGCAAGCCCGACGCGTTGCTTCATGCCGCCGGAAAGTTCGTCGGGAAAGCGCTCGCCCCAGCCGCCAAGGCCTACCCGCTCCAGCGTACTCTCGGCAACGCCGATGCGCGTGACCTTGTCGACCCCCCGCAATTCAAGACCGAGCGCAACGTTGTTGTGCACGCTCCGGTGAGGAAGAAGGGCCATGTTCTGGAACACCATGCCGATTTTCCTGGAGCGAAGTTCGCGCAACTCCTCCGGCGCAAGCGTGTTGACCACCACGCCTTCGACGAGGACTTCGCCAGCGGTGGGATCAATGAGGCGATTGACGTGACGGATGAGGGTGGACTTGCCCGAGCCCGAAAGGCCCATGATGCAGAAGATCTCGCCCTCGGTGACTTCGAAGCTGACATCGTGCACCCCGACGACGCATTCGAACTCCTCGAAGACTTCATTCTTTCCCACGCCACGCGATCTGATGGCTGCGAGAGCCTCGTTCGCACGATCGCCGAATATCTTCCAGACACTCCGGCATTCGATGGTGGCGATGGGCATGCGCCGGTCCCTTGTGCCGTGCCCGCCAACTCAAGAAAGGGCAGGCGTATGACCGAACCATACACCTGCCCTCATCGGTATGCACTCAAGGTGCGGTTGCGCTACTGCGCCGTGCCCGCCTCGGCAATCCAGCTGTCCCACTGCGCCTGATTTGCTGCAATCCAGTCACGGGCGTGCTGGCGAACGTCGTCGTCGGACTTTTCGCCCTCGTTCACCAGCATGTTCTGGGCATTGATGTCGCCAATGGGGATCTCCAGCAGTTCAAACCACTTTCTCGCAACCGGGTTGGCTTCGAGCCAGTCCGTGTTGGCGATGACATGCTGCGTATTGACCGCAAACCCGAGATTGCCAAGCCCCTCGACGGTTGTGCTGTCCTCTTCGGTACGGCCATCGGGCAGGGACGTGAAGGGAACGGTGAGCCAGATCACTTCGTGCCCGGGGCGCAGAACACCGCTCAGCCAGAGCGGAGTCCACGTGTAGTAGAGCGTGGACTGTCCGTTGTTGATGCGTTCCACGGCGTCGGGAATGATGGCGAAGTAACCGCCCTGCCGGTGTTGCACGGTGTCGCGCAATTCGTAGGCGTCAAGCTGATGTTCGATGACGCGCTCGCAGCCCCATCCCGTCTCGCATCCGTAGAGGTCGGCCATGCCGTTGCCGTCGATGTCGAAGAGCGCCGCGATCTCCGGGTCCTGGAGCTGGTCGAGCGACGTGATGCCATGGGCATCCGCAGTGGCCTTGTCGATGAGGTAACCCTGCAGTGAGTTCCTCACCAGCGTCCCCGCCCGTTGCCAGGCGTCGTCGCCACCCTGCTGCTCCCAGAAGGTCTTGTGAAGCGGCCACCACAGCGCCGGATAGTACGAGGCATCGCCGTTGGCGACCGCCACGAAACTGGCCTGCATCTGGGCAACGGTCGGCTCCTCCACCTCGTAGCCCAGTTCTTCGAGACCCATCCCGACAACGTAGGTCTGAAAGAGCTCTTCGGTAATTCCCTGATAGATCGGTTTGACGCTGTCTGCCATCGCGGCATTCGGCGTCAGTTGTACGGCCAGCAGCAATCCTGCCGCTGCTCCCATTGCCTTACGAATCATCGTTATCGCCTCCTTCAACGTTGAAACCTGACAGTTTCGCCCAGGCAACCTTCCGGGCACAATGCCTGAAAGTGTCACGTCACCCAGGACTCTCGTCAAATGACGAATGTTCCTCGATCGCATTACCACAAGTCATGCAAGGGCCATTGTTGAAAGGGCAGACTACACACTCATTCACAGTCAGTGTCAGTCCCAACTGGTTCGGTGATTCTGCAAGAGATCACACATTCCGTGTTGCAGCGCGGTTGACAGGCTACAGCACTTCGCTTCGCAAGGCGCGTCCGACAGGTGATGATCTTTCATTACCCTGAGTTGATCTGGACATGAGAACAAGTCGCCTGGCTATCGGCACCAACCACTGTAGTCTTGAGACAGTGTAAGGAGGTCGACTCATGACGGCTGAACCTGTCGTCGAAAGGCCGGGCAAGCGCCGCGGGCGGGCTGCACGCATGAAGGCCCGAACCGAAAGGCCCGTCGCCTTCCTGCCGGAACTGGACCGCAGGATTCCCGTGGTCGACCTGATGACGCCGGACCAACTCGAGAGAATTCACGACGCGACCATGTTGTTGCTCGAGACCAAGGGCATCGAATTCCGCGACGACGAATCCGCCGATCTGTGGAGAGCGGCCGGTGCGCGGGTCGACGGCTACCGGGTGCGCATCGACCGAGGTCACCTGATGGAGCTGATTGCAACGGTGCCAGAGACTTACACCATGGTGGGGCGCAACCGGGCTCGTTCAGTCACCCTCGGTCGAATGAAGCAGATTTTCACGCCTGCCTACGGATCACCCAACGTCCTCGATCTCGACGGCCAACGCCGTTACGGGACTCTTGGCGACTTCACGGCCTTCGCAAAGCTCGCGCACATGTCGCCGGCCATGCATCTCTCCGGCGGCGTCCTGTGCGAACCGCTCGATATCCCGGTTCCGAAGCGCCATCTCCACATGGTCTATGGCCTCATCAAGCATTCGGACAAGCCCTTCATGGGCATGGTGACGGCCCGCGAGCGGGCCGAGGACACGGTCGCAATGGCAAGGATCCTGTTCGGTGAGGACTTCGTCGACAACAACACCGTGATGACATCCATCGCCAACTGCAACTCGCCCCTGGTCTGGGACCAGACCATGCTCGATGCGGCCAAGGTCTACGCCGCAGCCAATCAGGCGATGCTCTACACACCCTTTGTTCTCGGCGGCGCAAGCACACCGGCAAGCACTGTGGGATCGCTGGTCCAGATCAACGCGGAAGCGCTGGCCGGGATAGCGTTTTCCCAGCTGGTGCGCCGGGGCGCACCTGCCGTCTACGGCCAGTGGCTCGCGACAGTCTCGATGAAATCAGGTGCACCCATGGCAGGAACACCCGAGATCTGCCACATGAACATGCTGGTGGGGCAGATGGCCCGCCACTATCGCGTGCCCTGGCGGTGCAGCGGCGGCTGCTCAAGCGCCAAGATCGTCGACGCACAGGCCGGTTACGAATCCGCCCGCAACATGTATGGCGTGATGATGTCTGGCGCCAACTTCGTCCTTTCGACCGCAGGCTATATGGAGGGTGCCCTGACCCAGAGCTATGCCAAGTTTGTCCTGGATGCCGAGCAGATGGAGATGTTCTACAGGCTCGGCCAGGGCGTCGATTTCGGTGAACTAGAGGCCGCTCTCGAGACGATGAACGAGATCGAGCCGGGAGGGCACTATCTTGGCACCAGCCACACTCTCAACAACTTCGAGAAAGCCTTCGTGATGCCCGAGTTGATGAACCATGACAGCTTCGAGCAATGGCAGGCCGATGGAGGAGAAGATGCCAATGAACGGGCCGTCTCGCGGGCAAGAAAGATGCTGGCAGACTACGAACCACCACCTCTCGACGAGGCCATTGACGAGGCCCTGCGGGACTTCGTGGCCCGCCGTGAACGGGAGTTGCCCGATCACGTGAGCTGATATCAGGGAGTCGGGCCGGTGAGGCGCGGCGGATTGTCGGGGGTTACATGTGCCGCAACATGACTCGTGGTCGTTGCCGACCGTAGCGGCCTTCAGGAAGCCCGGGCCCCGGCGATCGAATGGACTTGTGGTGATCAGGCGGAGTGCAATGCAGCCCTGACTTCGTGCATCGCCCGGCGTCCGGAGAGCCATGCGCCATGGCACGTGGCATGGAATTCCGGAATGGTTGCCTCGCCGGCAAAGAAGATGCGGTCGTCGATCGGCCTTGCGAGTTCCAGTCGCTGGTGCGCATTGCCCGGCGTGGCGGCGGAATAGGATCCCAGCGTCCAGGGATCACCCTGCCAGGCCGTGACGATCACGCGGTCAGTGAAGTGCCTGGCGATGGAAGACCCCCATGCCGCCTTCAGGTGTTCCGCGAGGCACTCCACAGACGCTTCCTGGCCTGAACGTTCGAGCCAGGCGCCGAATCGCCCTCCGGTCACACCAACGGCCCATGAGGTGCCGTAAGGTCCAAGCTGCACGCCCATTGGTACCTCGCCGTTGGGAAGTAGCACTGTCATGTCCTCATCACGGCATTCTGCAGGCAGATCCTTCAGCAACATGGCGATGCGGTTGTGAACGCCGAGCGGCAACTCCCGCGCCGCCGTTTCCTTCCAGGCAGGAAGTCCGGGCTCGAAGCTGATACGCCCGGATGCCAGAACATTGGTGGACACCGTCACCAGGACGGCGCGACCCCGCACCGTGCCCTTGGGCGTGGTGACGGCGACGCCATCGCCGGTCAGCGTGATCTTCTTTGCTTCGGCGTTGAGGGTCACCGGTATCGAGGCTGCCCAGGTGGCTACCAGGTTGCCGTAGCCGTTGATGACCGGCCAGTCCTCGTCGGTGTCGCGGTAGGCACTGACGTCGTGCACACCGGTCTGGTCCATGTCGCAGGAGGTTCCCAGCGAGAACCAGTAGGCGTCATAGGCAGCCCACGGGCTGTCGAGGTCGACGACGTCGCTGACGGCCTTGTCTTCGGATTCAAGAACCGCGGCAAACGCCTTGTCTCTTGCTGCAAAATAGGCATCGAACTCCGCCAGGGCGTCGTCGTCGAGCTGTGATCCCCGATGATGGATGGTGCGGTCCCACCCACTCTCGCGGCGATAGGAGAAGCCGTGACTCTCGGCAATGGCGACAAAGGGATTGAGGCTCGCCGAATGCATCCAGTGACACCCGAGATCGAAGGGTTG
>JAJEBJ010000290.1 GCA_022822575.1 Alphaproteobacteria bacterium
CCAGGCGGCTGCCGGCCCTTCCGCCCGCACCGCTTTCATCGCCGCGGTGAGCTGGCGGTGCAGATCGCTCTGCACTGCCTGGACTTCCAGCACGAGCCTGGACCAGAGGCCCGGACCGCTGTCAGACAGCGAGGAGAGCAGCATGGCGGTCCCGGCGGCCAGGACAGCGACCGCAGCGGCCACGAGCAGGTTGCGGCGCGCTACCAGCACGTGGCCTCCACCCGTTCGGGGAAGACGCTGCCGAGCGTGGCATCGCGGAGAACGAACGCGCCGCCGCTTCGGCGGTCGCAGAAGGCGTTGTCAAGAGCGCCGGAACACGAAGAGCGCTCGAATAGATTGACGCGCATTTTCAGAACTCCCCCTCGAGGCGCTTGTATCCCTGAACGAGAGAGTTGTTGGTGCGCACGACGTCCTCCGAGAACTCAGAGGCATCGGCCGTGACCTTCGGTATGGTGGCGAGGTCGGTGTGGGGCCCCATGCGCTGCGTCGAGGGGACGTAGAATGCAGGCGGCAGGTCGCAGCCATCGACCACCGCGTTGTGACGCACAACACAGCCCTCGCCCACCGCGCAGTTGAAGAGCACGCTGTTGAAGCCGATGAAAACACCGTCGCCGACCGTGCAGGGGCCGTGGACAATCGCGCGATGTGCGATCGAAGTCCGCTCGCCGATGGTGACTGCCGCTCCCGATTTGGAGTGGATGACCACACCGTCCTGGATGTTCGAGTGCGCACCGATGACGATGGCCTCCATATGGCCGTCTGCATCCACCTCGTCGGCGCGGATCACGGCATAAGGTCCGATGAAGACGTTCTCGTGGACGACCACGCGACCGCAGAGAATGGCCGTTGGATCGACAAAAGCGCTGTCATGGACAACCGGGAGGTCGCCGCGCGGATTTCTACGGATCATCGGAACGCCAGCTCCCGCTCGCTGCGCTCTCGGCCAATCGGATCGCGTATCTGTTCCTGGTCGAATCGGGGCACAACCACCTCGCTGCCTTCAAAGACCAGGCATCATGGTGCTGGCCAGGATGCCGGCAATGGCACGACGCTGGTCTGTCGGAAGGGCCTCGATGGCGTTCCATGCCTCCCGCGACAAATCGGGGTCGTTTGCCGCCGCTCGAACGGTCAGCGCGATCGGATGCGCGGTCCCGAGCACCTGCTCGATGGCACCGACGATCGCTGGAATATTGGTGGGATCGAAGTCTCGCATCAGCTCGCTTTTCCTGACGGAGCGGAACTGGTGCTCGTTCCTCCCGTCTCCTGCTGGGCCTCCTCGAACCAGCCGATGACGCTCAGACGATGCTGTTCACCCCATATTGCGACGAACTTCTGCGTCGTACTGTTCGCTGGGTCACGCAAAGCGGTGAGCCTCTGCTCGATGTAGGGTCCAGTGAGCGGAATGCCGCACAGCCGCGTGATGCAGTGCTTCCAATCCTCATAGCTCTTCAGGGCCGTCATCCCGTTCATCTCGCTGCAGCCCGCGCAATCAAGTCTCTGTTGTCGGTAACGCGGTCCGTCATGCGCCGCCCCCGGCAAGGTTGCCCGAGACATGCGCCGCGGCGAACGCCCGAATGCGCGCGAGCATGAGGGCGAGACCGTTGGCGCGATGCGGTGAAAGGTGCTCGGCGAGACCGATCTCCTCGATGAATGCCGACGACGTCGCCAGGACTTCATCGGGATGACGCCCGGAATAAACCTTGAGCAGCAGGGCGATCAGCCCGGCGACGATGGCAGAGTCGCTCGTCGCCTCGAACTCGAGCCTGCCGTTGCGATAGTCAGTGACGAGCCAGACTCCGGCCTGGCAGCCATGCATCCGGTTGGCCTCGATCCGCTTCGTCTCCGGGAATGGCGGCAGCTGGCGCCCCAGTTCGATCAGGTACCGGTAGCGCTCGGTCCAATCCTCAAGATACTGGAAGTCATCGATGATAGACTGCTGGGCAGCCGCCACAGTCTCGGTCGGTTCGCGCGTCGCTTGCAAATTGACCTCCATCTAAATCCTACGCCAAGCCAAGCACAGGCATACGGTTCAGTGCGGGCTGCTGGATCAGATAGTTGAGGACAGTCGTCTTGACGCCGCCGAGGAGTCCGGTCAGCACCGAGACCGGCAGACGCTGCGATAATCCACCGATACTCCAGCTTTCCATGGGGGCCCTTGTTGCCAGTTCAGGCCGTGCCAGCCGCGATGCAACTTTTGCAGGTGCCCTCCACCTCGATCACGCGCCGTGATGCGCGGAACCCGATAACGGCGGCATCCTCGGAGATCAGGCACTCCAGACGCTGGTCTTCCAACTCGACCGATGCCCCGCAGTTGCTGCAGATGAAGAACAGGCAATCATGCCGACGCTCCGGATGCGCGCAGGGGACATAAGCGTTCCGGCTTTCGATCTTCGAGACGAGACCCTGGGACATCAGGAACTCGAGCCCCCGATAGACGGTGGGCGGCCCGACCGGGCGGGAGTCCCTGAGCTTCAGCGCTTCGATCAGTTCGTAGGCGCCCGTCGGTCGGCCGCTCTCCCAGAGCAACTCCAGTATCTGGCGCCGCAACTTTGTAAGCCTCGCCCCGCGTGCGCTGCAGAGGGACACCGCCAGCGCAACCCGTTCAGCCGGGGCATGCTGTCGGCGGCAATTGGCGTCGGTGCAGGGCTGGGGCTGGGTCGGCATGAGCGCCATGGCCTTATCATTTCTTGCACTTTACACAAGTAACGTTATAACATTACATATATTGTTACAAGGAAGATTTATTGTTACAAAAGCGGTTTGTGCCTGGTCGCCAGGGTGGCCGGGGGAAAGGGTTCGACATGGACACAGCAGTGGTCGCGAGCCGGCCCGCAGGATCGGCTCTTACCAACTCGGGTGGACGCCGACGGCCCAGCCGAGCAGAGGCGGAAGCGGCGGCGCGGACGCTGATTGAATGGACGGGCGACGACCCGGACCGCGAGGGTCTCACAGGCACGCCCGAGCGCTTGGTGCGCGCTTATGAGGAGTTTTTCGCCGGATACAACGAAGATCCGGCCGCACTGCTTGCGACGACGTTTGAGGAGACTGCCGCCTACGACGAGATGATCGTCTTGCGGGACATCCGCCTCGAATCGCACTGCG
>JAJEBJ010000450.1 GCA_022822575.1 Alphaproteobacteria bacterium
CCTCATCGACCCGCGATTCTCGGCGTACTTCGACTGGCCCGGCAAGGCGCTCATCCGCCTCGACGAGATCGTCTGGGGCGGCGTGCGCCAGGATGGTATCCCGCCGCTTCGCAACCCGGCGATGCTGGACGCTGAAGAGGCCGGCTGGCTGGAGGACGACCACGTCGTGTTCGGTCTCTCCGTCAACGGCGATGCCCGCGCCTATCCGAAGCGCATTCTCGCCTGGCACGAGATGTTCACCGACATCGTCGGCGGGGTGCCGGTCGCCGGAGTGTACTGCACCCTGTGCGGCACCGTGATCCTCTATCACACCGAGCATGAGGGCATGACTCACGAGCTCGGCACGAGCGGTTTCCTCTATCGATCGAACAAGCTCATGTACGACCAGGCCACCCAGTCGCTATGGAGCACGATGCGGGGCGCACCGGTCGTCGGGCCGCTTGCCGGGAAAGGCATCGTGCTGGAGAGAGGAGCTGTGGTGACGACCACCTGGAGCGAGTGGCGCAGGCGGCACCCTGAAACCCTGGTGCTCTCGCTCGATACCGGCCACCTGCGCGACTATGCCGAAGGGGCTGCCTACCGCGACTACTTCGCGACCGACGAATTGATGTTCCCGGTCCCGGTCCTTGACACCCGATTGCGGAACAAGGACGAGGTGTTCACGGTGCTGCTTGCCCTTCACCCCGAGGCGCCGCTTGCCATATCGGCCACGTTCCTCGCCGCGACATCCCTGCATCACGATGCGATCGAAGGGACCCCGCTCGTGGTGCTCACCGATGCATCGGGCGCGAACCGCGCCTTTGCGAGTGAAGATGTGACGTTCACCCGATACGACGGCGACCGGAGCGTCGAGGACAGTTCCGGCATGATCTGGACGATGGACGAACACGGCCTGACCGCCGGAGACGGGCGTGTGCTGCACCGAATCCCGGCGCAGCGGGCATTCTGGTTCGGCTGGCACGCCGCGTTCCCGAACACCCGTCTGGTACGGTAGCGGGAAAACACACACGTTTCCGGTCATCGACCAATCACGAACGTCTCAATGCGGAGTCCAAGCGCCGTATTGACATCGTCTGCACCTGCAGGATCGATACAGGCAACGAGGCGCCCTGCTTCCTTCACTACGTGCCGCACAGCCTGCATCATCTGACCGACCCGGAGGGCGTGCGGAAATCAGTACTTCCCGATGGCATCGAAGTCGAGTTCGACAAGCAGATCGCGTCCGTCGTCAGATGCCCTGACAATCCTGATGAAGCTCATGTCCGCCAGCCGCATCAGTTCCCGCTGAAACGTTCTTCTTGTCACCCCCTTGTAGGCCTCCCTGATGTACGGTGATGCAAGCAGTTCCGACAGACGAACCCTGAGGGAAGGGTGTTCGGAAAACGGATCGACGGGCTCCGTTTCGGCAACGAGGTAATCGAGGAGATGGTACTCTCTCTGATTGAGCACCTTTCTGCGCTCACCGAGCTTGGTGTTGCAGGCGCGGACGAGCATGGCGCGATAGACAACCCGGTTCAGCTTGGTCTTGACAAAGTTGTTGATGCCCTCGAGCTCTTCCAGGAAGCCTCGCACTCCGAAGGTGATGAATTCGGTCACATCGAACGGCCGGGTACGCCTGCATGTCTGCAACGTCGTCTTGTACTCGGCCTCATGCGTGTAGAAATAGTTCGAGAGCCCGTAGAAGCCGAGAATGTTGTATCCGCCCTGAAACAGTATGCCGGCCTCTACCAGGCGCGACACGCGGCCGTTTCCGTCACCAAAGGGATGGATGGTGACAAGAAAATAGTGGGCCAGAAGGACGCGAATGACGGCGTGGAGACCATTCGTCTCCCGTGAATTCATGAAGGCGATGTACTCGTCAATCAGGCGGTGTATGCGCTCATGCGGTGCTCCTCGATGCACGCCCCCGAGATCAGGTGAGCCGACAACGACGGGAAAGTCCCTGAATTTCCCGGGTACATTGTGAACTTCATCGGAGCTTGTGGTCATCATCGCGTGCATCGACAGAACATCGCCCGCACTGAGAGGAGAGCTGCCCGGGGTAAACCTCTTCTGGACCCACTGTTGGGCGAGGCCTGCATTCCGGACCTGTTGCTGGTCCCTGGTGGCCGACGGCTGCCCCGCATCGGAAGACTGTTCGATGATGGCGATCTGCCGGGATACCTCGGCCTCCGTCAACCGGTTCCCTTCAAGAGCCGTCGTACCGTGAACAGCCCGCACACGGTTCAGCTGGTCCAGCTGCTCCCGCCAGTCGGGCGGCAAAACGAGATTCTGGGCCAACAGCTTGTAGGCTTCGATGGATACGAGATCCTGAAACAACCCGGCCATGTCCAGTCTGTATGCAAACGTGAAAGTGTCCCAATCCATTCTGACATCCTGTGTGTCACGCTATTTGGCATATTGATTGCAGGAATAATAACGCAATATCAATCCTCTACCAGACAGCAATGTCATACTTGACACGTTATTTGACACATTGTTTGACATATCATGTCGCCGCTGGCAACAACGTGGGTGATACCACCCGTCATCAGCATCAGGGACGTGACAGGCGCGTGCGGGCTACCCTGCCGGTCCGGTCAGACCGTCCAGTCGACGACATGATCGGGGAGATCCTCGTCGGCGACATCAGCCTCGGAGACCACACGGTTCGAGAGCGACACTCCGGCGCGATGCACGCTGTCGGGATCACCCGACACCAGGGGATGCCAGTCGGGAAGGTCGCGGCCCTCATGGAGCAGGCGATAGGCGCAGGTGCCGGGCAGCCATGCCAGCATCGAGGCAATGGTCTCGGGCGTGATGCGGATACACTCGGGCACCCACTTGAAGCGCCTGGCGTAGTCCCGGCAGCGGCAGGTGACGGTGTCGAGAAGAAAGCACGCAACGTCAGTGTTGGAAATGGTGCCGTCATCGACGTCCTCAAGCTTCACGAGACAGCACTTGCCGCAGCCGTCGCAGAGCGATTCCCACTCCTGCCCGTTCATCTCCTCAAGGGACTTGGTGCGCCAGAAGGGTTCGTCGGCCATCAGTAGACGTCCCTGTAGCGCCGGCACACCTCTTCCGGCGCCAATCCTGCAACCGTCTGCAGTTCCCCGCGCTTGTGCATGATGTAGGCCTCGAGAAGTTCGCCCGGCAGGAGCGTTCCGGCATCGGGCGCGCGTTCGAGACGGTCGAGGGCCTCGTCAAGTGAAGTCGGAAGGCGCTCGACACCATGTCTGCGGCGTTCATCGTCGCTCATCGCATCGGGGTCCGATGACACCGGTTCGGGAGTGGGCAGGCCCTCGCGGATCCCTTCGAGACCGGCCCTGACAAGGATGCCGAGCTGGAGCCAGGGACTGGCTGCCGCGTCACCGGCGCGGAATTCGACATTGAATGCCGAGGCGACATCGGCGCCGGGTGTTTCCGGGCCCGGACAGATGCGGATCGCAGCCTCGCGGTCCCGCCAGCCCAGATTGTTGTAGGCGGAACTCCAGGAATGCGGCTTCAGACGCTGGTAGGAGGCCGCAGAGGGCGCCGTGACGGCGACCAACGCCGGCAGGCGCTTCAGGATTCCGGCGACAAAGCTCCCCATCCGGGCGGCGAGCCCCGAAGGTTGCGACGCGTCATGGCTGACCGGCCGGCCATCCCGGTCCCGGAAGCTCATGTGGATGTGGACGCCGTTGCCGGGGCCGGCAGGATCGACCTGTGGCGAGAAGCTGACATCCCGGTCGAGGCGCCTGGCGGCGGCGCGCACCATTTCCCGGGCGATGATGGCACGGTCGGCCGCCACCATGGCCGGTGCTGGCCTGACGGTGAACTCGAACTGGCTCCTGCCGAATTCCGGCAGGAATGTCTCGGGCTCGGCGCCCGCCGCCTCAAGCGCGTGGAGCACGGCGCCCGGAAAGTCGCCCGCCCGCCTCACCTTGTCGAGGCTGTAGGAATCGGCCCCGCGTTCAACGAGACCGCCATCGTGGAACTCGTGCTCGAAGGCGGCGACCAACTGCAGTCCGGTCTCGCTCTCCAGCTCGTGGAGCGCGCAGCGGAGATAATGGCGCAGGCAACAATCCCAAGGCGCGCCGTCCATGTGGAAAAGATCGCCCAGCATGAAGTGCTCCGCCACGCTGCCATCGCCGAAGTCGACCTCGACGGCGGTGGTCGCGTCGGGCATTAGAACAAGATCGCCCAGCGGCCCCCAGGGTGTCGTCGGGATCTGGCCCCAGCAGTTGATCATGTGATTGGTGAACGTGTAGCCGACCCCCTTGCCAAGCCGCTCGTCACACTCGGTCACAGGAAATCCCTTGCCCCTCACCTGGCCGGCAAGGTCGCTGGTGACCACCATGATCAACGGCAAACGGTGCACGACAGCCTCTCCGATCATGACGCCGCGGGCGCGCCATTCGACGCGGCCGCCCGGCATTCCTCGAGGTAGGCGCGCAGGGTTCGCGGCGACTGCCCGGTGAGGATCTCGGTCCAGCCCGAGACCAGGGTTGCAGGCCGGGCGCGGTATGATTGCCAGTGCACGATCATCGACCGCGCGAAGCCTTCGTCCATGCCGCTTTCGAGAAGCTCGCGCAGTGCCTCGGCATCGCTTACCGGACGACAGGCAACGGGTGTCGCGAAGACTTTCGCAATGAGCGCTGCCAGGGCGGGTTGCGTGAAGGCTTCCGGCCCCGTGAGATCGTAGATTCGGCCATCATGACCGGTCCCGTCGAGCACCGCGGCGGCCACATCGGCAATGTCGCGCGTGTCGACAAACGGCGTCGTGGCTGCGCCCTGTGTCGAGTGCAGCACACCCCGCTCAGCGACGGCGCGGGGATCGAGCGATTGGTTGAACGCGGTCGGACGCAGAATCGTCCACGCCAGGCCCGAATTGCGCAGGTGGCGTTCGGCAACGCCGTTCCAGCGTCGAAAATCCGACGGGTTGGCGTCGTGCGCATCGTAGGCCGAGAGCTTGACGACGTGGCGGACGCCGTGGCGTGCCGCCGCGTCGACCGCTCGCATCTCGAGGTCGGCCTGATCCGGGGTTGGCGCGCAGGCAAGGTACATGCGCTCGACGCCGGCCATGGCGGCGGCGAGGCCGGCCGAATCGCGGAAATCACCGCGGACGCATTCGACGCCGTCCTTGAGCGCCGCGCCGCGCACCAGGGCACGAAAGGCAAGCCCGCGCAACCGCAGCACCGACACGAGCTCGCGACCGACCTGTCCCGTTGCCGCCGTGACAAGGATCATCGCATCCTCAGGCGAAGCGGTAGATGCGCCTGGCGTTGTCGTAGACGATCTTGCGCCGGTCCTCGGCCGCAAGGCCGGCGAAGGTCCGCTCGATCACCTCCTGGCTGTGCGGAAACGTGCCCTCGTCGTGGGGATAATCGCTGCCCCAGAGCAGGACATCCGCGCTGGTGAAGTCGAGCAGGCGCAGCGCGACGGGATCGTCGCTGAAGGTCACCGCTCCCTGTCGCCGGAAAAACTCGCTCGGTCTCATCTCCAGCTCAGGGCGGATCCACATGTGCTTCTTCTCTACCTGTTCGTCGAGCACATGGAGCAGCCAGGCGAGCCATCCGGCGCCGCACTCGACAACGACGAACTTGAGGTCCGGATATCGCTGCAGCGCACCCGACGCGATCAGAAGCGCCACCGGGCTCTGCCCCCTTGCCATGCTCATGGCCATGTGGGCGAGCGCGCCGCCGTGGCCCTCCTCCTCGCCCCAGTCATCGGGGTACTGATCCTCGCTCTCGGTGAAGGCGTGGAGCGAGATGACGAGATCGTGATCGGCACAGGCTGACCACAGCCGGTCATAGTCGGGCAGGTTGTAGGGCCTGCCGTCCACGGTCAGGGGAATCTTGATGCTGCGGTAGCCCTCTCGCGCCACCCTTTCGACTTCGCGAACGGCTTCGTCGAGATCGATGACGGGAACGATGGCGACGGGAACGAAATTCTCGCGGTGTCCTCCGAAATGCTCGATGCACCAGTCGTTGTAGGCGCGGGCCACGGCAAACTGGTAGCCGGGATCCCTGGAGTTGTAGAGAAAGAGCGAGGTGTTGGGATAGAGGACTTCGGCATTGATTCCGTCGCGGACCTGGTCTGCCAGGCGACGCTCGATATCCCGTCCGCCGCTCGGATCATTCCGGAACTCGCGATTCTGGTCGTCCTCGTCCGTGCGCTCCGAAGCAAGGTCGATGCGCCGCGGCTTCTTGCCGTCCACCACGAAATAGGTGGCGCCATCGCGCTCCTCGAACCTGGGGACGCGGTCCCTGTACTTCCTATCCAGCCTCTCCCCGTAGAGTTCCGGCGGTTCCTGCACGTGGCTGTCAGCCGAGATCACGCGCTGATCGCTCATGGTTCGCTCCCGTTCCCGAGTTCAGGCAAGAGTGCACCCGACAACGGACATGACTCAAGCCCCGCGGTCTCCCCATCATGATGCCCATCGCAAGGCGCATCCCCGCCCTGCAACCGCGCCACGCGGGTCCGGCGCCCGGCCGGCTTCGGAAATCGAGGCGCGCGGCATATAATTTCCGTCGGATGGGGCCTGGCGCCTCGGAATCTCGATCAACCGGAGGGAGTCCTGTCGATGGCCGAAGCACATATCGAACACGTGGCAGCGGGAACATCGATCGACAGCATTGTCGAGATCCTCGATCGGGACGGTTGCGTCATTATCGACAGGCTGATCGGCGAGGCGCGATGCGATCAGATACTCGATGAACTGCATCCCTGGATGAGCAAGGTGCCGACCGGTGCCGGCGAGTGGTTGGGCTTCAGGACGAGACGCACTCACGGCCTGGTCGCCAAGTCGCAGGCGGTTCGCGAGGAAATCTGCAATTCACAGGTCCTCGCGATCCTTGACCGGACGCTGGGACCTTGGTGCGACAGCTATCAGTTGAGCTCGAGTTCGACGACATCGATCGGACCAGGTGAAACGGCACAGGAAGTGCACCGGGATGCCCTGATGTTTCCGTTCAAGCATCCAACAGAACGTGTGGCCTACATGACGACCTTCTGGGCGCTGGCCGAGTTCACCAGGGAAAACGGTGCGACCCGCGTGGTTCCGGGTAGCCACCGCTGGGATGACGAGCGCGTTGCGCAGGAGGACGAGTTTGCACAGGCCGTGATGGACAAGGGTTCATGCCTTGTCTTCACCTATGCCGTTCACCACGGCGGCGGCGCCAACACAACAAGGGATGTCTGGCGCCACGCTCTCTTCCTCTCCTATGTGGTCGGTTGGCTGCGTCAGGAGGAGAACCAGTATCTGGTGAGTCCGGTCGAGGTGGCCCGGCACTACCCCGAACAGCTCCAGCGGCTGATTGGCTATCAGGTTCATCGACCCTTCCTGGGCTGGTACGACCTGCAGGAACCGCTGAAACTGCTGCAGGGCTACGAGGAAACCTCGGAAGCCAATGTCGATCTCTACGCCGCAGGCGAAGAGCACGGGGTCCTGAGCAAGAGCGTGCGAAGGCTCTGAAACCCCGAGCTGCTACTCGTGGCCTGATCGCGGCCACCGCCGCACGGTTTGCCGCAAGACAGCTGGGCTTGGCACGTCCATGAAGGGCGAGAGACCGGTCATCGCGTCCCCGTTGCCTTAGAGGGTCATGCAGCATCGAGACTGACGACCGAAACATGGTCACCCAGCACCTGGCGGGCAAGTTCGACCACGTGGGCATGGTGGGTGAACACAAGCACCTGACAAGAGCCTGCCAGGCGGTGGAGCACCTCCAGGCCGGCTGCCGTGCGTTCATCATCGAAGTTGACGAAGAGATCGTCGGCGATGAACGGCAGGGCGGCATTTCCTTCCAGCCAGCCGTCGATCGCGGCAAGTCTCAGCGCAAGCCACAACTGATCCACCGTGCCGTCACTCATGCCTGTGACATCGACGTTGCTGCCGTCGGCCCGCGTGCCGGCCAGGACCGCCTGGTCCTTTTCGTCGTAGAGAAGGCCAAGACCGGTGAAGGATCCCCGTGTCAGGGTGGCAAAGAGGGTCGAGGCCCTCCGTAACAGCGGTGCCTGCTGCTCGGCCCGGTAACGGTCGACGGCCCACTGAAGGAGTCTCAGCCCGGTCTGGGCACGCACGTATCGCGCCGCGAGGTCTTCCAGTTCCGCCAGAATCGCCTGGCGATCCGAGGCGGCCGCAATCGCGGCATCCCCACCGCCGATGGATTCGAGGGTGGCGGCCGCTTCCCGTTCCGCGAGAGCCGCCCTGTCGATCGGATCATCGAGCTGTTGCAGCGTGTCGGACAGGGATGCGATCTCGGCCGCCAGCCGATCGGGATCCACGTCCCGGGCTTCCTCTACCAGCTCTCTTTCGGAACGCCCGCCACCTTTCTTCACCAGGGACTCGGTAAGCCCCTCCACCTCGCGTCGCAGCCGCTTCACATCATCGGATCGCGCAATCTCGCGGCGCAGGTCGTCGACGGAGTCAACTCCGGCGCGGGTCATGAGATCACGGATCGTGATGTCCGCCTCGCGTCTGGCATGGCGTATCTCTTCGAGTTCCTGTTCCCTTTGCGCAAGCGCACCCTTCATGCGGTCGAACCGGTCCTGTTTCGCCATCTCTTCCGACAGCCGCCGGGCAAGGTCCCTGACAACGGTATCCACGTCCCTGTCCCCCGGATCCTCCGACACCGTTTCCACAAGTCTGCCGACACGGGTCGCGAACGCCTCGAGATCACGCTCGATCTTGCCAATCCGTCTTTCTCTCAGTTCTGCCGCGCGGTCCATGTCGCCGCGCATCTCCTCGATGATCCGGAGGCTGTCGCCGGCCTGGTCAGGCGATTCGAGGATGTCGATTCCCTCAGCGGCGGTGCGCCAGGCCCCGCACAGGGACGACAGGTTCGCTTCCTCCCTGGCAAGGGCCGAGGCCTTCTCGCGTTCCTCGCGTCGTGCCTCGTCAAGGTCTCTTGCCAGGTCGGTGCGCTTGCGGTTCCTGTCGTTCAGCGTGTCGCAATGGCCGGCAACGAGAGACCGGACGACGCTGAATGGCCTGGAGTCCAGGCTGTCTGTCTCCACGCCAAGAGCAGCCGCTTCGGCGATGAGAAGATCCCGTGCCCTGCGTTCTTCCGCGGCGCAAGCCGCCAGGATCCGCGCCGCCTTCCTCTCCTCCTCGCGTGCCTGCAGCGCGATCTGGCGGTCAATCAGCCACTTCACCATGGCGTCGGGATCGAGCGGATCACCGGGAAGGTCCCGCAGGAGATCGTTCCATGTCTC
>JAJEBJ010000088.1 GCA_022822575.1 Alphaproteobacteria bacterium
GACCTACGAGGCCTTCTCGGCCGACGAACTGACGATGCGCGGTCTGCCTCCCGAGGATGTCGAGGGCTACATCGCCTCCGGCATCTTCCAGGCGACGATCCAGAACGAGCCGGAACTCCAGGCCATGTACGAGGAAGTCAAGGCCGGTTTCTGACACCACGTCATGCCGTGGCGGGCGGCGTGTTCGCCCGCCACGGTTTTGTGCACAAGGCTGATGGCTCTCCGCTTGGCCACGGCATTCCTTCGTGATACCTGTCCGTGCCACTTCTGGTGGGTGGCGCATGACAATACGGGAAGCTCTCACGTTCGATGATGTTTCCCTGGTGCCGGCCTTCTCGCAGGTGCTGCCTGCCTCGGTGGCGACGGCGACCCGGCTGACGCAGTCCATCGAACTCGGTATTCCACTGCTGTCTGCCGCCATGGACACCGTGACGGAATCGGCCATGGCCATCGCCATGGCCCAGAACGGCGGCATCGGCATCATCCACAAGAACATGTCCGTGGCCGAGCAGGCCAACGAGGTGCGCCGGGTCAAGAAGTTCGAATCGGGCATGGTCGTCAATCCCCTCACTATTGGCCCCGGGGAGTCGCTGCGGACGGCACTCGATCTCATGGCGAACAACGACATCTCAGGTGTTCCGGTGGTGGATGGCGCCAGCAGCCATGTCGTTGGAATCCTGACCAATCGCGACGTCCGGTTTGCCAGTGACATGGACCAGCCGGTGCGCGAACTGATGACCGCTGACAATCTCGTCACCGTCACCGAGGATGTCACGGCCGACGAGGCAAAGCGCCTGCTGCATCGCCACCGAATCGAGAAGCTTCTCGTCGTCGACCGGCACGGGCACCTGAAAGGCCTCATCACGGTCAAGGACATCAACAAGGCCGCGACCCACCCCGATGCCTGCAAGGACGAGCAGGGGCGGTTGCGCTGCGGCGCGGCGACAGGCGCCGGACGGGACGGATGGGAACGGGCCGAAGCCCTGATCGATGTCGGTGTCGACGTGGTGGTCGTTGACACCGCACACGGTCACTCAAGCGGTGTCATCGACGCCGTGGACATGATCAAGAAGCGGTCGAACTATACGCAGGTGATTGCCGGGAACGTGGCGACGGCCGAGGGTGCGCGCATGCTCATCGACCATGGAGCCGATGCCATCAAGGTGGGCATCGGGCCAGGGTCGATCTGCACCACGCGCGTGGTGGCCGGTGTCGGCGTACCCCAGTTGACGGCCATTCAGGATGTCGTCGAGGCGACAGCCGGGACCGGAACGCCGGTGATCGCCGACGGAGGTATCCGGTACTCTGGAGACCTGGCAAAGGCGATCGCTGCCGGAGCGGATGCGGCGATGATCGGGTCACTCCTTGCCGGCACGGACGAGAGTCCGGGCGAGGTGCTTCTCGTCAACGGCCGTTCCTACAAGCAGTATCGCGGCATGGGTTCTCTCGGCGCCATGGCCCGAGGCTCCGCTGACCGCTACTTCCAGGAAGGCATCAACGACATCGTCAAGCTGGTGCCCGAAGGCATCGAGGGGCGCGTACCCTACAAGGGTCCGCTGCATCACATCGTGCACCAGCTTGCCGGGGGCTTGCGCTCCTCCATGGGCTACACCGGAAATCCCGACATTCAGGCGATGCGAACCCGTTGCCAGTTCGTCAGGGTCACGAGCGCCGGCGTGCGTGAAAGCCATGTCCACGATGTTGCGCCCATGCGCGATGCGCCCAACTACCAGACCGAGAGGTAGTTGGCGGTGTCCGACCCAGGCAGGGTCCTGATTCTCGACTTCGGTTCACAGGTGACCCAGTTGATAGCCCGGCGGGTTCGCGAGGCCGGCGTCTATTCGGAGATCATGCCGTTCAGTGTGGCCGGACACACGATCCGGTCCTTCGCCCCAGCCGCCATCATTCTCTCAGGCGGACCGGATTCGGTGACAAGGGACGAGGCGCCACAGGCGCCGCAAGCGGTGTTCGACGAAGGCGTGCCGGTGCTGGGTATCTGCTATGGCGAGCAGACGATCTGCTCCCAGTTGGGTGGCGCCGTCGAACCAGCGAACGAGCGGGAATTCGGACGTGCGTTTGTCGACGTCACAGAATCCTGCCGGCTGTTCAACGATGTCTGGTCGCCCGGAGAACGTCACCAGGTATGGATGTCGCACGGTGACCGGATCACGGCCATTCCTGAAGGATTCCGGGTTGTTGCCACATCTGCGGGTTCACCCTTCGCCGCCATCGCCGACGATGCGCGGCGCATCTACGGTGTCCAGTTCCACCCTGAAGTCGTCCACACGCCCGATGGCGCCCGGCTTATCGATTCCTTCGTGCACAAGGTTGCGGGTATCGGAAGCGACTGGTCGATGGCCACCTTTCGCACACGGGCCGTCGAGAGTATCCGGACCCGGGTGGGCACGGGGCGCGTCGTCATGGGACTCTCGGGTGGTGTCGACAGCTCGGTGACGGCTCTCCTGCTTCACGAGGCGATCGGAGCCCGGTTGACATGTGTCCTCGTCGATCACGGACTCATGCGCCTCGATGAGGCACGTGACGTCGAGCACCTCTTCCGCAGCCACTATGCCATTCCCCTTGTCGTTCGCCATGTCCCGGACCTCTTCCTGGAACGTCTAGCGGGAATCACCGCGCCCGAGGACAAGCGCCGGATCATCGGCTCGACGTTCATCGATGTCTTCGAGGAGGCGGCGGGCGCCATCGGCGGAGCGGACTTCCTGGGCCAGGGCACCCTCTATCCGGATGTGATCGAATCGGTGTCGTTTCACGGTGGACCGTCGTCCACCATCAAGTCCCATCACAATGTCGGCGGCCTCCCCGAACGCATGAAGCTGGAACTGGTCGAGCCGTTGAGGGAACTGTTCAAGGACGAGGTGCGCGAACTTGGCCGCGAACTCGGGCTTCCGGATGCCTTGCTCAACCGCCATCCATTCCCCGGTCCGGGTCTCGCCATCCGCATCCCGGGCGAGGTCACGCCGGAACGGGTGGCGCTCCTGCAGAAGGCCGATGCCATCTTCATCGACGAACTGAAGAGCGCGGGTCTCTATGATGAGATATGGCAGGCCTTCGCCGTTCTGCTCCCGGTGCGCACTGTCGGCGTCATGGGAGACGAGAGGACCTACGAGCATGTCTGTGCCCTTCGGGCCGTCACGTCGACAGACGGCATGACGGCCGACGTCTTCGCGTTCGACCATGCCTTCCTCGGACACGTGGCGAGTCGGATTGTCAACGAGGTCAGGGGCATCAACCGGGTCGCTTACGACATGACCTCGAAGCCACCCGGAACCATCGAATGGGCATGATGTCGTTCCTGCAGGCCGGCACCAAGGCGTGAGGTCAGGCCATCGTTCATCGCAAAGACATCCCCACTATCTCAAGGGTGTCTTCCTGGTCATCGCCGGCGGTGTCTTTATCAGCCAGTCGGGCGTCATCATCGGCTCGATGGAAGAGGCGGGATTCTGGCAGGTCCAGTTCTTCCGTTCCGTTGTGGCTGTCCTCGTGCTGTTCGGCCTCCTTGCCATGCGTCATCGCCGGAATCTCCCGGCAATGGTGCGTTCGAGCTGGAAGGCCGCCCTGGCGACCGGGTTCTTTCTTGCCGTCAGCAATCTTCTCTACATCTCCGCCTTCTTTCACACGCGTGCCGCCAGTGTCTTCTTCATCATCAGTTCCCAGCCCTTCTTTACGGCGCTGATTGCCTGGGTCGTGCTGCGGGAACCGGTGAGGCGGATCACCTGGTTCGCCATGAGTGCCGCCATGGCGGGGGTGGCGATCATGATGTGGGAAGGCATCGGCGAGGGACGGCTTTTCGGCAATCTGCTGGCTCTCGGTGCTGCGGTCACTTTCGCCGCCTTCGGTGTTGCCCTGCGTGGTGGCCGGGAAGGCGACATGGTGCTGGGCGTGGTGATGGCGTCGTGCGTGATCAGCACCATAGCTGTCATCTTTGTCGACAGTTTACGCATCAGCACCCACGACTTCGTGCTGTGCGTCTACATGGGCTGCTTCCAGGTCGCACTGGCCCTGGTCCTGTTCGCCGCAGGCGCGAAGTACGTCCCGGCGGCCGAACTCATGGTGCTGGCACTCACAGAGGTTATCCTCGGACCATTGTGGGTGTGGCTCATCATCGGTGAAAGCCCGACACTGGCGGGTTTCATCGGCGGGACCATCGTCATCGGTGCTGTTTTTGCCAACGCGCTGACCGGGATGCGCGCTCGCGACTGAAGGCATAGAGGCCGCCGGCAATGACGACGACAACGCCGACGATGGTCCAGATGTTGGGAAAATCCCCGAACAGCGCGTAACCCATGAGCGTGGCCCACACCAAGAGGGTATAGGCAAAGGGCTGGAGCATCGAGGCGGGCGCGACTTGCAGGGCACGGAACAGGGCCAGGTGGGCAGCCGCTCCCAGACAGCCGACCAGGACGAACAGAAACCAGTCGCCGGTGGCCACCGGACGCCAATCGAAGGGGGCAAGAAAGGCCAGAACGAGGACCGCAATGACGGCGGACCAAATCGCCGTGGTCTTGATGCTGTCATCCAGACCGACCCTGCGAATGAGAACCTGAAGCAACGCCCCGGGGAACGCCGCCAGGAGAGCGGTCAGGGCTGCCGGTCCCATGACACCCGAACCCGGACGCATGATCACGAGCACGCCGGCACAGCCCGCGGCAACCGCCAGCTGACACGTTCTCCGAGCAGCAGTGCGGCCAGTGCTACCGCGATCAGAAGCGAGACCGCGGCAATCGCGTGGATATCGGCCAATGGCAAAAGGCTGAAAGCCCACAGGAAGACGCCGATCTCGGCCAGCATGACAAGGCTGCGAAGAACCTGCAGACCGGGCTGCAGGGACCGGACGGTCGCCAGCCATCCCCGCCGCCAGGCGAGGGCGACGGCGACACCGAGGAAGACGACGAACCGGATCAGAAGAATCTGCGCGATGGAGTAGTCCTCAACGAGCCATTTGGCCGTCGCGTCCATGGTGGCCATCAGGCACATGGCGAGGATCATCAACGCCATGCCTGCGGCGGGAAAGCCGGCCGTCTTCAACGATTCGTGATGCTGGCGAGGGTAGGCCCCCTTGCGTGGCGCTCCACCTCCCCCGACATGCGTCCGGTGAGCATCAGGAAGAACATGTGGAAGTCGCCGACCAGACTCCAGACGGGATGGGTGAAGGTCGCCGGACGGTTTCGCTCGACAAAGGCATGCGCCGTCCACGCGAATCCGTAGCCGCACACCGGCATCGCCAGCAGCAGCCATGCGTTGCCGCTGATGAGAGTCGCTGCGGCAATGCCGAAAACACCCGCCGTCCCGGTGAAGTGAAGCCAGCGGGTCGCCGGCCTCAAATGCTCACGCACGTAGAAGGGCCAGAACTGGGTATAGGTGCCGGGTCTCTCCATGAAGGAAAGATGGAGCGCCGGGACAACATTGGCAAGGTTGCGGGAGGGCCCGGTGGTGGCTAGATTGCCCGGCCCATGCGACTTCCGGAGCGGTGCCCGTGGCCAATGCCGGCGACCAGTTGATTCGCGAGGTTGAGGAAGACCTCCAGCGGGAACGATGGCTTCGGCTGTGGCGGGCCTATGGCCGCCAGGCGCTTGGCGCCGTCGCCGTGGTGGTGCTTGCAATCGCCGGGTACACCGGATGGATCGAGTACCGTGAGTCCCGACTCGGCGACGACGGTTATCGATACTGGCTCGCGGAGCGCCAGGCTGATGCCGGCGACATCGATGAGGCGATGGCCACGTTCGGCGCTCTCCATGTGGACGGACATGGCGGATATCCCTGGCTTGCCGGCATGCGCGAGGCACAGCTTCTCGCCGAAGCAGGCGAACGGGATCTGGCATTGCAGCGCTATGACGACCTTGCCGCCATGGACGATGTCCGTCCCGTCTGGCGGGAGCTGGCGGCCCTCTATGCGGTCATGCTGATGGTGGATCATGCCGACCCCGACGAAGTCGATGCACGGCTGGCGCCGTTGCTCGATGGCGCCTGGCGCCCCCTTGCCCTCGAACTCAGGGGTCTTCTGCATCTGCGGACAGGAGACACGGAGTCCGCAGTGGCGAGTTTTGAGGCGCTTGCCGGTGACGCTGATGCGCCGCCTTCGGCCGTACTGCGGGCACGTGAACTGCTGTCGGTGACGACCGGGGGATATTGACCGTGCGCTGGATTGCCCTAGCCATGGCATGCCTTTCACTGGGCGCCTGCGAAAGCGACTGGTTCGGTGATCCGCCACCACCACCGCTCGAGGGTGAGCGCATTGCCCTTCTGGAACTCGGTTCGGGGCTGGCAAGCGACCCGGAGTACGCCGACGTACCGGTCGAATTGCCACCAGCGCGCCTCAATCTGGAGTGGCCCCAGTATGGCGGCAGTCTTGACAAGGCCATGCACCATCTGGCCCATGGCGGATCCTGGGAGCGGATCTGGTCGCGCACTATCGGCGACGGACAAAGTGCTTCGCGCCGGTTGGTGGGAACGCCCGTCATCGCCGAGGGCATGATGTTCACGATCGATTCCGATACCAGGGTGTCGGCCCTTGATGCGGCTACCGGAACGCCCTTATGGAGTACCGACATCACCGCCGCCGAGGAAGATGACGGCTGGGGGGGTGGCCTGGCCTTCGATGACGGCCGGCTATTCGTCACGACCGGCAATGGCGAGATCATGGCACTCGATCCGGCCAACGGCGTTCCGCTGTGGCGCGTCGATGCCGGCCCGCCGATCCGTACCCCGCCGGCCGCTAGCCAGGGGCGTGTGCATGTCGTTACCGCGGACAACACGCTCCTGACCCTGGATGCGGCAACCGGTGATTCCCTGTGGATCCACCGCGGACTGCTCGGAGCGGCCTCGCTCATGGGAGGCGGCGCGCCGAGCATTTCCGGGTCCTTCGTCGTGGCCACCTACACGACCGGTGAGGTGGTGGCCCTGAGGGCGGAGAACGGCCGCGTGGTGTGGAGCGATATCCTTGCACAGGGCGGGCAGGCCGGAGTCGTGGCGGGCCTCGATGATATCAATGGCAGTGCCGTCATCGATCAGGATCTCGTGTTCGCCGCCAGTTACGGCGGTCGACTCGCTGCTATCGATGTCACGCGGGGAATCAGGGTCTGGGAACAGAGTCTCTCGATCACGCAAACCCCGTGGGTGGCCGGTGACTATCTCTGGGTCGTGACCAGCGACGCGGAACTCATCTGCTTCGTGAAGGCAGACGGCCGTGTGCGTTGGATCACCCGGCTGCCGTTGTACGAGGATCCCGAGGACAAGGAAGGCGCCATTCTGTGGTCGGGGCCGGTGCTGGCGGGCGAAAGACTGATCGTGGCGGGAAGCCACGGGGATGCTGTCACTCTTTCACCCTACACGGGCGACATCATCGACACGCTGTCGGTGGACCGTGGATTGCCCCTGCCGCCTGTTGTCGCCAACGCGAGAATCTACTTCGTTGGCGACTCGGGCACCGTGACTGTCCTCGACTAGTCGAGTGCCATTCACGGTCGCCATCGTCGGCCGGCCCAACGTCGGCAAGTCCACGCTCTTCAATCGTCTGACCGGTCGGCGTGCGGCGCTGGTCGACCCGCAGCCGGGCGTCACGCGCGACCGCCGGGAGGGTGAGGGCAGGATCGGGCCCTTGACCTTTCGCCTCGTCGATACGGCGGGACTCGAGGACGCGGTGTCCGGAACCATGGCCGGACGCATGCGCGCGCAGACCGACGAGGCTCTCCATGAGGCTGACGTCCTGCTCTTCGTCATTGATGCGCGGCAGGGCGTGACAGCGCGCGACAGGCAGTTCGCCAGCGAATTGCGCAAGGCGGAAGCACCCGTGATCCTGGTGGCCAACAAGGCCGAGGCCCGTTCGGCGATGGCCGGGGTCTGGGATGCGTTCTCGCTGGGATTTGGTGACCCCGTCGCCGTTTCCGCCGAACACGGCGACGGCATGGCTGCCCTTCATGACGCCCTTGCCCACTATGCCCCGGCCGCTGACGGGGAAGGCACCGATGACGACGGGCACCGCCTGCGCCTGGCCATCGTCGGCCGCCCCAATGTCGGCAAGTCGACCCTCGTCAACTGCCTCCTTGGCAGCGAGCGCGTGATCACCGGGCCCGAACCGGGGCTGACACGTGATGCCATTGCCGCCCGCTGGACCTTCTGCGGACGCGAGATCGAACTCATCGACACCGCTGGTATCAGGCGCCGGTCGCGGAGGACGGAACGAGTCGAGAAACTCTCGGTGGCCGACAGTTTTGCGGCGATCCGCAAGGCGCACATCGTGGTCGTCGTGCTGGAGGTGCTTCAGGCGTTCGATCACCAGGATCTCGCCATTGTCGATTATGTCGAGCGCGAGGGACGCGGTCTCGTTGTCGTCATCAACAAGTGGGACCTTGCCGACGAGCCGCGAACGCTCAAGCCTGAACTGGGTCTGCGGCTTGCGGAACTTCTGCCTCAGGTGCGCGGCGCTCCGATGCTCACCATGAGCGCCGCCGATGGCAGGGGCGTGGATCAGCTCATGCCGGCGGTGGTGGGTGTCCAGGATCGCTGGACACGGCGCCTCGCCACGGCAGACCTCAACAAATGGCTTGCCGCGACGGTGGAGCGACACCCCCCGCCCGTGGTGAGGGGCGGAAGGGCGCGGTTGCGCTACGTGACCCAGATCGGATCACGACCCCCGACCCTGGCCGTCTTCGGCAGCAGACTGGCCGGCCTCCCGGACTCCTACAGGCGCTACCTCGTCAATCGGCTGCGCCAGGACTTCGATCTGCCCGGAATTCCGCTCAGGGTGCGCTTCAGGTCGACTCGCAATCCCTATGCTGCCGGTTGAGGCCCTCCCATCCATCGCCTCCGGATCGATCGCTTTCGATCGGCATTGCGAACTGCGGCAGGGGCGTCGATCTTCCGATTGAACCTGGAGTCTTGCGGGCGGACCTGTTCCGTGCGGGGTGACATGACGCCCGCCTGTCCGAGATGCTCGCACCATGATCGCCCGCCGTCCGACAAGAACAATTCCTGTCGGGCGCGATCAGGGCTTCCGCTTGAAGAACTTCATGCAGAGTCCGTCAGCCGACGACTCCGCCATGGAAGATCATGCGGTAGACGGGCGTTTCGGCATAGGAGATGGTTTCGATTCCGCTGAAACGGGCGAGGGTGCCCTCGACGCTGTTGACGTAGCAATACGAACCGCGGACGAATTGAGCGGGGCCGCGCATCAGGTGAGTGCGGTCGGGTTGGCCCAGCACCTCGCGCTGGAAATCATAGATTTCTTCCATGGGCCGCAGGTCGGACACGATCTCGGCCATGTAGTTCTGCATCCAGACGACCGAGCCGTCGCGCCACACGATCTCGTGGCCGCCGTAGGGGTTGCCTCCTGCGTAGCGGTCGCGGTATCGCCAGTCTCCAGAGTCAAAGAGCATGTGCCAGGTTCCGTCGCCGACGTCGGTGCCGTCCGGGATCGCGTAGGTCTCGCGCCTGGCCACCACAAGGAAATCGATCAGGTCGTTCACGGTTCGCCTCGCAACATTCGGGACATTTCGTTCATCCAGCCGCGGCGCCTGACGCCTGCCCGCCGTGCATCAGATGCGGTTCCACCGCCAGGACGAGCGGCGCGTCGGGCGACATCATGCGCCGTTCCGCTCTTCGTCATGAAGCCTTCGCACGTGATCCGCCGCCTGTTCGCAGGTGCCCCACCAAACGCCGTTGCATGCCTGCATGCCACGCAACAAGCGTTCAAGCATGACGAGGCGTCCCGGACGCCCCATCAGGTTGGGATGAAATGTGGTCTGAAAAAGGCCGCCAAATCTTCGCAGACCGTCGAATTCCTCGCGCCAGATGGCTTCGGCCTCGGCTGCGCGTGCAAGGCTGCTGGTGCCGCCGCCGTGGAGCGAGGAACCGAACAGCGCCCAGTCGTCGAGCACCATGGAGATCGGCAGTTCGACGAGCGTGCCGGCCGCGGTTTCCACCATGTGGGGCACATCCCGCTCCATCAGGCTGGCGTCGTAGGCCATGCCCATGGAGGCCATGATCGACAGAGTCTGCTCCGTCACCCCCCAGCCCGGAGCGCTCCAGCCCCTGGGTTGTCGGCCCGTGATGCGCTGCAGGACTGCCGTTGCATGCCCGAAGAGGGCGCGTTCATCGGCCTCGGTCAGGCCGTAGACGTTCTCGTGCATGTAGCCATGGTGGGCGATCTCGTGTCCGTCGCCGACGATTGCCTCCATCACTCCTGGATGACGTTCGGCCACGTGGGCCGGAACGAAGAAGGTCCCGGGAACCCCGAGTTCTCGGTGCAGGTCCAGGATGCGCGGCATTGCCGTCGTCAACCCGTAGGCCGCCTCGGATATCGCCGCGACATGGTTGACGACGCTGCGATCCGAGGCCATCGGCCCCGCCTCGCCGTCGACGTGCCACGCGATGATCACGCCGCAGTCGGCACCGTCCGGCCACGCGAGGTTCGCCAGGGGGCGGAAGGTCAGGTCGGGATAGGAGGGAGGACTGAGATCGATCATGTCATGCATCCGACAGGAATGGGTCTGCACACAACGTAGCCACGTTTGCATGGAGATGCCCAGCCCGCATCTCGAGGGAGCGTCCCGCAGGGCCACTGGCCCTGCTCACAGCACCTCGGGGCTTCGTGGAGAAAGCCTCGGGAAGTCCCCCGATTGGATTCCATCGGCCGCTTTGTTCGACTCGACGCCTTCATGTGACGGTTGCTCAAATCAACGCCGCCATCTGGCCGCGGCCGATGGCTGCCTCGGAGTAGCTTGCTTTCAGCCGTCTGATGGCCTCGCCGAGTTCGCCAACGCCGTGTTGATCGAATTGCGGGACAATCGTATCGAGCGCTTCGTAGAGCCCGGCGAGGCGCGGCGGCGGGAGGCGTTGCGAGAGACGAAAGGCCTGTATGACGGCGATGGAGAGTGTTGCCAGCGAGGCATCCGCGGCATCGGCGACATCGAGGTGCCGTTCGAAGGCCAGGAAGACCGGAGCCGCGACATCCGATTGTCCTCCGCCGGGATCCTCCAGACCGGTCGGGAGTACCGCCGGCACCGCAGCCTGCCGTGCTCTCTCCGCGTGGCTCGTCTGTGACCAGGCGATGAACTCCGTGTTAATCACCCCGGAATCGGCAGGCACCAGCAACTTCGGCAGACCGAATGGCACGCCATCGAGCAGCCGCCAGGTCTGCTTCGCCGCGAGCGCGCAGATGTCAGCTCCGGCGACGTTCAGCATGTCGATGGCGCGGCTGGCCTGATGATTGTGAAAGCCACCCGTCGAAATCGCGCGGCCGTGCGGATATCCGGGCTCGGGCGGCAGATAGACCGGATTGTGCGCGATTGACCGGAGCGAGTGCCCGGCCGTTTCCTGTGCGCCCCGAATCGTGCGCGCGGCCGTCGCCAGGACGGTGGGAACGATCCTCCAGCTCACGGGCGCCTGGTGCGGAAGCCTTCCCGACTCCGGGACGTCGGTGAGGTGCGCGTTCAATCGCTGCAACACGTCGCGGTGATCCGGATCGGCGGTGAGGCCCTGCAGGCTGGGGTCGTACATATCGAGCGGCGCGGCCACGGCCTCGATGGCGAGAGCAAGGATCCGCTCCGCCAGGCGAAGCCGTCTTGCCGCTGTGAGTGCGGCGTCGGTCACGAATGCTGTGGCGCAGGGCGATCCGTTGTAGAGCGACATCAACTCGCCGGTGGCAAGCTCGACATCGTCAAGTTCCGGATAGAGCCAGCTCAACGGCATGACTTCACCGGGTCCGGTGGCACCGTCGAGAGGTATCGAGGGCGTCGGTTGAGAGAGCAGCCCAGCGACCCACTCGGCGGTTGCGACGCGAACTCTGCCGTGACCTTCGATGTAGCTCGCCACGCGAGCGAGCAGCACCAGACGGACCGCGTGCTCGGGCACCCATCGATTGCCATTTCCGAACTTCCGTGGAGCCCACAGTCTCTGCGAACTCGCCAGCGCCTTCTGATCCTCTTGGGAGAGCGGCGTCTTGGCTCGTGTGCCCGGTGCTGCCGTGGATCCGTACACGAACCCGGCACTGTCGCTCGCCAGGAGCCGCTCGAACGCTGCCCTGCACTCTCCCATGCGCGCCCTGGCGCGATCCGACAGGGCGATCCCGGCATTCCTGAAGCCTACCTCCCAAGCCGTGTCGAGCGTCACGTCGTCCAGGGAGTGCAAGGTCACGATCATGCGTCTATCAAACGGCTAACCTGTGGTCGCTGTAGTATCACCCGGGTGCATGGGCCGCCAGACTGACACGCCTTCGATCGCACCGCACCTGCGCGATGGCGTGGTTCCGTGTGTGGTCGGATTGCCAGGAGATCGACGGTTCGCAACTCTCTTGTGCCAGTTTCGACTTGACCCAGAGGCAGCAGACGTCTCGACGTTTGCCAGTGAACCATGACCTCAGTTTCCGCCCAGGAAAGCGACGTTCTCCAGCTACAAGGTGCCGGACGAGCCTGCCTCCCGTGTGTGAGCGGCGACGATCCGGGCGCCGTTCAGTGTCCAGTCGGGCATGGCCATGGAGATGAAGGTCTCGACGACGCACGACGGCTCGTCGAGAGACTCCGGGTTCTCGCCCGGAAAGGCGCGGGCCCGCATGGCTGTGCGCAGCACTCCCGGATCGACGAGGTTGGCCTTAAGCTCCGTCTTCGCCAGTTCTCCCGCCCAGCATGTCACCAGGGCTTCGAGAGCTGCCTTGGTGGCCGCGTAGGCGGCCCAGTAGGGCGGAAGTGAGGCCGTGACCCCGGACGTCACGAAGATGGCACGGCCTGACGGCGACTGCCTGAGAAGCGGATCCATGGCGCGGATCAGACGCCAGTTGGCCGTCAGGTTGACATCCAGGGAGCGCTGCCAGTCCTGCGGCGCGATGTGGTGGGCCGGAGAGAGAGCAGTGAGGAGGGCCGCGTTGCCGACGAGGACGTCAAGTCTGCCATATCGATCGAAAAGCGCTCCGCCCAGGCGGTCGACGGCCTCTCCATCGGCAAGGTCGAGAGGCACCAGGACCGGGGTGAGGCCGCCACCGGCGCGGATCGCGTCGTCGACCTCCTCGAGACCGCCAGTCGTGCGTGCTACGAGGACCAGGCGTGCACCCTCTGCGGCAAAGCCTCTCGCCACGGCTGCGCCAAGGCCTCGAGAGGCGCCGGTCACCAGGGCAATGCGTCCGTCGAGTCGTCCGCCCGCAGGTTCGGTCATGTCACAGGGATTCGTAGTGGAACGAGAGCTGATTCGCCTCGTAGCCGCCGTCCCGGTCAACCAGGGGAATGGGATAGTGACCGGTCAGGCAGGCATCGCAGTACTGGGGTTTCGCGGCATCGCGTCCCTCCTTGTGTCCGGTTGCCCGGTAGAGGCCGTCGGCCGTGATGAAGGCGAGGCTGTCCACGCCGAGGAATGCCGCAATCTCGTCGACACTGAACCGCGAAGCCAGCAGTTCATCACGCGAAGGTGTGTCGACACCGTAGAAACACGAATGAGTGTTCGGTGGGCTGGCGATGCGCATGTGAACCTCGCGGGCGCCGCAGTCCCGGACCATGGAGACGATCTTCGTCGAAGTCGTGCCGCGGACGATGGAATCGTCAATGAGGACAACGCGCTTGCCCGAAAGTTCCACGCGATTGGCATTGTGCTTCAGCTTGACACCGAAATGGCGGATGTTCTGGCCGGGTTCAATGAAGGTACGGCCGACATAGTGGTTGCGGATGATGCCGAAGGTCAGCGGCAGGCCGGACTGTTCCGCAAATCCGAGTGCCGCCGGCGTCCCGGAATCGGGGACCGGCACCACGACATCGACGTCAGCCGGACTTTCCTTCGCCAGTTCGGCGCCGGTCCGCCGCCGGATCGTGTAGGCTGAATGGCCCTCGACCCGGCTGTCGGGCCGCGAGAAATAGATGTACTCGAAGATGCAGAACCGGCTTCGGCGGGGCGGAAAGGGGTGGTACGAGGTCAGGCCCGCCGCATCGATGACGATGAGTTCACCGGGTTCCACGTCCCGTACGAATGTGGCCCCCATGATATCGAGGGCACAGGTTTCGGAAGCGAGGACGAAGGCGTCTCCCAGGCGGCCAAGCACGAGAGGGCGCACACCGAGGGCATCCCTCACTCCGATCATGGCCTCGTTGGTGAGCGCCACCAGAGAATAGGCGCCGACAACCTGTTTCAGGGCATCGATCAGCCGGTCCGGAATGGTGGCATGCGTCGACAGCGCCACAAGGTGGACGATGGTCTCCGTGTCGGACGTCGACTGGAAAATGGCTCCCTTGCGCACCAGTCTGTCGCGCACCTGGTTCGCGTTGGTCAGATTGCCGTTGTGGGCAACCGCCAGGCCGCCCTGGTCGGTCTCGACGAAGATGGGCTGCACATTGCGGAGCAGTGTTCCACCAGTGGTCGCATAGCGGTTGTGTCCGATGGCGGAACGGCCCGTCAGTGCGCCGACATTGGCGCTGTTCGAGAAGATCTCCGACACCAGGCCAAGGTTGCGGTGGACATGAAACTGGGAACCGTCGAAGGAGACGATGCCGGCGGATTCCTGCCCGCGATGTTGAAGGGCATGCAGACCGAGCACCGTGTGCGCCGCTGCATCCTCGGCTCCGAAGATACCGAAGACACCACACTCCTCGTGCAACCTGTCGTCATCGAAGGGGTGCCGCGGCAGGAATCGGGTCACATCTGTCGGCCCTTGTTCATTCGTCGCCAGCGATGATGGATTCGAGCGCCGATCGGTCCTCCTCATTGTACCCCTCCTCACTCTCGGCGTCAGCATCACTGGCCGGCGCCTGGGGATCAATCAGGTCGCTGTAGGACCGCAGGGCCTCTTCAGCCGCCGCGTTCCTCGTCCGGATCAGGAAATCGTCGCTGTCGAGGTCCCATTCCTCGGGCGCCAGTTCGATGAGCAGCAGGGATCCCTGGTCAATGACCGGAGTGAGCCGCGCTTCCTCGATCCAGTCCGGCCGTTCACCGGCGGGGGCGAGCAGGCCGTAGACCAGGAAGACGAGGCAGACCACAAGCGCGCCGCGGACAAGGCCGAACACGAATCCGACGGATCTGTCGAGCATGTCAAGCCCGGCCGCCCGGGTCCGCCGCACCACCAGTGAGGACACGAGACTGAGGCAGGCGAGCGCGATGACGAACAGGCCTGCCGCATTGGCAATCGCCACGATCAGCGGATCATTGCCGATCCAGCTGGCCAGGATGGGCCAGGAGTGGTCGTAGAGGTAGACCGTCGCGAGGGCGGCCCCTCCCCAGGTGGCGAGGAAGAGGAACTCGCGCATGGCCCCGCGATAGTAGGCGAGGAACCCGGAAATGAAGATGACCCCGAGAATGACGAGGTCCGTGACGGTGACCGGCAGGTCGTTCATGCCGTTTGCCCTCTGCCACCGGCGTTTCCATACGGCAGAACCGCGCCATCATGGCCGCCGCCGGTCCGTCCTCTTTGCATGACAGGTGGCATTGTGTCCAGAATCCGGACCCGCACCGGCCTTGCGCTGCCCCGAGGACTCACGGACGCAGCACACTCATGGAGATGGGGCCTTCGGCGCGGCCGTTGATGAACTGGTCGACATGGGCGCTGCCGCTCCGGTCGATGTCGGCGGCGCGGCCCTGCCAGACCAGACGTCCGTCATGCAGCATCGCGACCTTGTCGGCGATCTTGCGTACGCTCGCCATGTCGTGGGTTATCGAGATGGTGGTGATGCCAAGACGGCGGCTCACCTGGACGATGAGATCGTTGATGACATCGGCCATGATCGGATCGAGGCCGGTTGTCGGTTCGTCGAGGAAGACTATGTCGGGCCGGGACGAGATGGCGCGGGCCAGGGCGACCCGTTTCATCATGCCTCCTGACAGTTCGGCGGGAAAGAGATCGGCGACATCCTCTCCGAGCCCGACCAGGCCGAGGGTTTCACAGGCGGAGACCCTCGCCTGCGTGCGATTCATGGCGCCGGTATGGATCTGCCGGAAGGCGACATTTTCCCATACCGCAAGACTGTCGAACAGCGCCCCACCCTGGAACAGCATGCCGAACCGCGCCATGAGAGCGGCATCCGCCGACCGGACAGCCGTCCCGTCGATCATGATCTCTCCTGCATCGGGCCTGATGAGACCGAGGATGCACTTGAGGGTGACGGACTTGCCGCACCCGGAACCACCGATAATGACGAATGCCTCGCCTCGTGCGACGTCGAAACTCACGCCGTCCAGCACATGCCGGCCCGGGAAACTCTTCCGGAGGTCGCGAACGCGAATCATGGGCTGGTTCATCGCGAAAAGAAGATCTCCGTGACGATGTAGTTGAAGGTCAGGATGAGGATGGATCCCGACACCACGGCAAGAGTCGTCGCCTGTCCGACGCCCTGGGCTCCCCGCCTCGAGTGCCAGCCGTGATAGCACCCCGTGAGAGCCACGAGGAAGCCGAACACGGCAGCCTTGACGAGACCCGAGATCACGTCGATCGGTTCGAGGATATCGATGGTGCTGGCGAGATAGGCCGAAGGGCTGAAACCCAGCTTGTGGATCGACACGAGATAGCCCCCCAGGACGCCGATGACATCCGCCACCAGAACGAGCACGGGAAGGGTCAGTGTCGCGGCGATCAGGCGCGGCGCGACGAGATAGCGACGTGGAGATGCCTGAAGTGTTGTCAGGGCATCGATCTGTTCGGTGACACGCATGGTGCCGATCTCGGCCGCCATCGCCGCGCCAACGCGTCCTGCCACCATGAGACCGGCGAGAACCGGTCCAAGCTCACGGGTGACGGACAGAACGACGATACCTGCTATGGCGTCTTCCGCCTCGAAGCGCGAGAAACCGGTGTAGCTCTGCAGGGCCAGGACCATGCCGGTGAAGATCGCCGTCAGGCCTACCACTGGGAGCGAATAGAAGCCGATGTCGATAATCTGGCGGCCGATGTTGCGCACGTCCCAGGGTGGCGTGACACAACTTGCAAGACCGAGAGCGGCAAAGAGAACAATCCGCCCGGTTCCGGCGAGAAAGGCGAGGAACGTCGCGCCGATTGAAGCCAGCGGGTTCATCCGGCCAGCCGCCGGCGGCGTCGGCCCGCGGGCGGGGACGCTGTGGTCATCCACACGTTCCGCCGAGCCAATGGCGCGCGTAGCGGGCGCCAAGCGATGTCAGCAACTCGTAGCCGATGGTGCCGGCCCTTGCGGCCAGTTCGTCCAGCATGGTGCGCCCCCTGATCAGGTCGACCCAGGTTCCCACATGGGCCCTGTCCTCCGGCAAATCGCCTATGTCCAGTGTCATCAGGTCCATGGAAACGTGTCCGGCCACGGGGACGGCACTGTCACCAATCCAGGCATGCGCAAGGTTGCCAAGTGTCCGTGGGTAGCCGTCTGCATAGCCGACCGGCAGGGTGGCAAGGCGCGTTGCACGTTCTGTCGTGTAGGTTCCACTGTAACCGACACGCGTGCCGGCCGGCACCTCGCGCACCTGGATGATCTGGGCCTTCAGCCGGATGACCGGTTCCATGGGATTGGCTCCTGAAGGTGTCGGGTTGCCGCCGTAGACAGCATATCCCGGACGCACGAGATCATGGTGCCAGGCCTTGCCGAGAAAAATGCCCGAAGAATTGGCAAGGCTGGCGCGGGTTCCCGGAAATGACAGCATGGCATTCCGGAACAACTCAAGCTGGCGGTGATTCTCGGCTCGCTCGGGTTCACTGGCACACGAGAGATGGCTCATGACGAAGTGGAGATCGAGTGGCGCCAGGAGTTCGGGAGAGGCGGCCAGTCTCGCTGTTTCCGCCGGAGGCAGCCCCAGCCGCGACATGCCGGTGTCGATGTGAACGACGGCACCCAGGCGCCGTTCCAGGCGCCGCGCCTCGTCAGCCCATCGGACGATCTGCCCGAGATCGTTGAGAACGGGAACCAGGCCGAGGGCGGAAAGGTCGCCGGTTTCGGCGATGAGACCGTTGAGCACGTAGACCGTTGCCGAACCGCCGAGAACGGGCCGTAGTGCCGCAGCGCCATCCGGATTGGCGACGAAGAAGCGCCGGCATCCGGCGCGTACCAGGGATTGCGCCACCTGCGCCGCACCCAGGCCGTAGGCGTCTGCCTTGACGATCCCGGCACACTCCGCTGGCCGGACCATGCGGGCAAGGGCCTGCCAGTTGCGTGTGAGCGCATCGAGATCGATGACAAGCCGGGAGACCGGCGCGTCAATAGGATCCGTCATGGGTTGTGTAGCGACTGTCCAGATCCATGAACCTGGTGGTCGAGGAATCGAAATGCAGCTTTGCCTCCCCGGTCGGTCCGTGCCGGTTCTTGGCAACGATGATCTCCGAGACGCCGCGCAGATCCTGCATTTCCTCGTTCCACCGTTCGAGGCGGCGCCGGTAGCCCGGGTCGTTCTCGTCCTCGTCGTCCTTGGGCTGCGGTTTCCTGCGTTCGTGGTAGTACTCCTGGCGGAACAGGAACATGACGATGTCGGCATCCTGTTCGATGGACCCCGACTCGCGAAGATCCGACAGCAGCGGCCGCTTGTCCTCTCGCTGCTCGACGGCCCGGGAGAGTTGCGAGCAGGCAATCACCGGAACATCGAGCTCCTTGGCCAGCGCCTTGAGACCCTGGGTGATCTCGGACACTTCCTGCACCCTGTTTCTTTCGCCGCCCGGGCGGTG
>JAJEBJ010000461.1 GCA_022822575.1 Alphaproteobacteria bacterium
ACATTGCCGCCTCTGTTCCTTCCTACGCACAGTCGGTGAAGCTGGCCCCAGAGGAACCGCTGCTGCGGATCAACCTGGCACGCAGCCTGCTGCAACTCGACGAGACGACCGGCTGGCGCGAGGCGGTTCGCCATCTCGACGAGGCCCGTGTCCATGAGAGCGACATGCCGGTGACATGGAGCCTGCTTGGCCATGCCTTCGAAAAGCTGGGCGATGCGGCGCGGTCCCGGGTTGCACGTGCCGAGATGCACTATCTGAGAGGCGAACTCCATCGCGCCCGCGTCCTTGCACGGGACGCTATCGATGGCCTCGAGACAGGGACCACCGACTGGTTTCGTGCCACGGACATCCTGGCGGCCACGGACTTCCTGGAAGGAGGGTGACCGCCGGCAGCAGTTGCACCGGCCGGCAGGGCAGTGTGAAATGGGTCGTCGTTCCATGCCGGGAGGTGGTGCCCGGGCGAGGGCGGCTGCGGCTCTTCTTGGGGATGACATGCCCGGTGATATCCGAATCCTGATTCTCAATGGACCCAATCTCAACCTTCTCGGCACAAGGGAACCGGGGGTCTACGGTCTGCAGACGCTGTCCGACATCGAGGATGCCGTGCGCCGACGGGCTGGTGAGCTTTCCATGGTGGTGGACTTCCTGCAGAGCAACCACGAAGGCGAACTGATCGATGCCATCCAGAACGCCGGTGACCAGACGAACGCGGTGGTTATCAATGCCGGCGGACTGACTCATACATCTGTGGCTCTCGCCGATGCCCTCAGAGCTTTCGACGGTGTCATTGTCGAGGTCCATCTCTCCAACATTCACGCCAGGGAACCTTTCCGGCACCATTCGCATGTGGCGGCTGTCGCCGAAGGGTCGATTTGCGGATTCGGTGGCCACGGCTACATACTGGCCTTAGAGGCCATTCACACCATTGTCGGATCTCCTTCACCATGAGCCATGAACCCTTTCCGCTCGACGCGGAGGCGATCCGGGAACTGGCGCGCCTGCTTGAGGAAACCGGTCTTGTTGAAATCGAGGTGGAAGACGCCGGACGCAAGCTGCGCGTGGTGCGCGGACAAGACTCCGTTTCCGCCTTCCCCTTGCCCCAGGCCGCCGTGCATCCGCCGGAAGCGGCTCACGCCGCGCACCCTCCGGAAACTCCCCAGGAAACCGTTGGCGAGGGTGCCGTTCGCTCACCGATGGTCGGCACCGCCTATCTGGCGGCTGAACCCGGTGCGACCTCCTTCGTGACGGTGGGGGACGAGGTCGCGGAGGGCGACACCTTGCTGATCGTCGAGGCCATGAAGGTCATGAATCCGATCCTCGCACCCCACGGCGGCACCGTGACCCAGATTCTCGTCTCCGACGGCAGGCCGGTCGAATACGGCCAGGTTCTCATGGTCATCGACCCGGCGCATGTTTGACAAGGTTCTCATTGCCAATCGAGGGGAAGTAGCCCTTCGCATTCATCGAGCCTGCCGGGAAATGGGTATCCGCACCGTTGCTGTCCATTCCGAGGTGGATACCAACGCGATGCATGTCCGCCTTGCCGACGAGAGTGTGTGCATCGGACCGGCGCCGGCACGCGACAGCTATCTCAATGTTCCGGCCATCCTTGCGGCCGCCGAGGTCACCGGCGCCGATGCCATACATCCCGGATACGGCTTCCTGTCCGAGAACAGCCGGTTTGCCGAGATCGTCGAGGAACATGGCATCACGTTCATCGGGCCGGGTAGCGAACATATCCGCCTGATGGGCGACAAGATGGCGGCACGCAACAAGGCACGGGATCTCGGGATCCCGGTTCTGCCAGGGTCCGACGGCGTGGTGCGAGACGCGGTCGAAGCCGCAACGATCGCTCAGGAGATCGGCTATCCGGTCCTCCTCAAGGCGGCATCCGGCGGAGGCGGCCGCGGTATCTCCCTGGTGGAGGACGACTCCCGCATGGAAGCGACTTTTGCCCGGTCGAGGCGCGAGTCGGAGGCTGCATTCGGCGACGGATCCCTCTACGTCGAGAAGTTCCTGACCAATCCACGCCATATCGAGATCCAGGTCGCCGGCGACCTCGAAGGACGTGTCGTTCACCTCGGCGAACGCGACTGCTCTGTGCAGCGCCGTCATCAGAAGATCGTCGAAGAGGCGCCAAGTCCGGCGCTTAATGCCGGCCAGAGGCTCGCCATTGGCGAACTCGTCGTCGATGCGATGGCCAGGCTTGGTTACAGGAATCTCGGGACGGTGGAATTCCTCTACGAGGACGGTGCGTTTCACTTCATCGAGATGAATACCCGGTTGCAGGTCGAGCACCCCGTCACGGAAATGGTGACCGGCATCGACCTCGTGCGTGAACAGATCCGCCTTTCCTCCGGCGCACCGCTCAGCTTCAGCCAGGATGACGTGACGATGACCGGTCATGCGATCGAATGCCGGATCAATGCCGAGAGCCCTTTTTCCTTCATGCCCTCGCCAGGCCAGGTGACCACCTACCACGCGCCGGGAGGCATGAGCGTGCGGATCGATTCGGCGCTCTACTCCGGCTATACGGTACCGCCGACCTACGACAACCTGATCGCCAAGCTGGTGGTGTGCGGACGCAATCGCAATGAAAGCATGATGCGATTGAGACGGGCACTCGAGGAATTCGCCATCGACGGCATCGAGACTACCATCCCGCTCCACCAGGCGCTTCTCGGCAACCAGGACTTCGCCAATGGTCACTACGACGTGACGTGGCTGGAACGCTTCCTTGCCTCCGCAACCTGAACCGGACGAAACGGCAGGACTGACCACACCGATGCTCCTGTCTGCCTATGCCAGGGGTCTCTTCCCCATGGCGAGTCACCGGTTCGACAGAAATCCGGAATGGGTGTTTCCATACCGTCGCGGCATCATCCCGCTCGACCGCTTTCACGTGCCGCGCAGTCTGGGGAAGGTGTTGAGACGAGGTGGTTTCGAGATCACCGTCAACCGGGCTTTCGCCAGGGTGATTGCCGCCTGTGCCAGGCCGACTTCCGGGCGGGAGAACACCTGGATCAGCGTCGGTATCGAGAGGGCCTATACCAGATTGCACCAAGAGGGCCACGCCCACAGTGTCGAGTGCTGGATGAACGGCGTGCTGGCCGGCGGTCTCTACGGTGTCCAGCTGCGCGGAGCCTTCTTCGGTGAAAGCATGTTTTCCGACATCACCAATGCCAGCAAGGTGGCGCTGGTCCACCTTGTCGGACGTCTCGTCAAGGGCGGCTTCATCCTTCTCGACATCCAGTTCGTCACTGATCATCTGCGCATGTTCGGCGCCATTGAGATTACCGGAGCGGACTATCTGGAGCGCCTCGACAGGGCGCTCTCGATCGAGAGCGCCGACTTCTACTGCCTTCCCCGGTCGATACAGTCCAGAACCCAGATGTCGTAGACCGGGTGCTCGAGCGCCGACACGCCCGGAGTTCCGGCAAACATCCAGCCGCTGAAGACCTCTGCCGAATCACCCGAACGCCCGTCCCGGATCTCGAGGAAGGAAGCGCTCTCGGGCGTCTGCCAGGGCGGTGTCTTGCGGCACGCCCTGACGGTCACCTGCAACGTACCGAAGGACCCCGTTTCGCCCACGCCGATGGCGAAGGCGAAGGCATGACCGGTCACCTTCTCCATTCCGCCAAGGACGACCGTATCGTGGTCCTCGAACACCTGCTCGGCCTCGGCATCGCCGCCAGTGACCACGGCCAGGAAGATGCAGGCAATCAGGCGAAGGGCTTGTCCAGCGTTGCCACCAGATCCGCGAGCACCTTCCGCATCTGCTGTTCGTCGCATCCCATCACCACCGCATCTTCGAGCGCGTCCTGTGCCATGTCACGAAGCTCGTCAAGATTGTCCTTCAGCACGGCGAGCTTGTCATGGCAGCCAACGGGCTCACCGTCGGGCGAGAGCCATGTTTCGGGCAGCCAGACCGGTCGCTGATCCATGAACCCGGCGCCTTCGCTATTCTTCGAGGCCGCCGAACATCGACCGCGATACAGCATCAATCAAATTGATCGCCCCCTGGGTGTCGGTGAAGAGATGACCGTCACCAGCAACCTCGCCCGTACCCGGGTGGAGGGACACATAGTGACCACCGAGCAGGCCTGCCGAGGCGATTGCAACGAAGGTGTCGCGCGGCAGACTGACACCGGGTTCAACGGTCATGGCGACTCTTGCCAGGTACCAATCGGGATCGAGATCCAGTCCCGTCACCTGGCCGACCCTGATACCGGCAATGCGCACATCGTCACCGGCCTGCAGACTGCCGATGTTCTCGAACTCCGCGTGAAAGACCGTGCCGTCCCCGTCGGAAATGTCCACCCTCTCGTAGACGAAGACCACGAAAGCCACCGCAACAACGATGACGGCGGCGCCGACAAGGGTTTCGAGTGCCCGCCCGCCCATCTCAGGGAGTTCCTGAATCGTCTTCCGGGCGCCATGCCTCGTAGTCGCCGCTCGCCGGCGCCCGTCTGCCGCCGCGCAGCAGGTGCCCTTTCGGCAGCCAGGCCTGACCGGTCCCGGTGAGATTGGGCTGGTGTTCCCTTTCCCATGTCCTGGTCTCAAGAGGCGCGCGGCTCGGCGGTTCGGCGATGGTGCGATGCAGCCAGGCGTTCCAGCCGGGCGGCACCCTGGAGGCCTCGGCCGCGCCCCGGTACATCACCCAGCGGCGGCGCCACCGGCCCTCGGCCACACCCCGTTCCTGGTAGTAGCGGTTGCCGAACTCGTCCTCGCCCACGGACTCGCCTTTCAAGGTTGTGAAAAGCCACGTGCCGATCCTCGACATGCGCAACTCCCGTCCGAATCAGGTGGGCGCCATCATGCGCTCCCGGCTGCCGAGAATCCAGAGAGTTGACGCACGAACGACAGGTTGCAAGGTGCAGACCGCCTGGGGTAGGTTTCACCGGCCAGCGACGAGATCCGGGACGACGACACATGATTATTTCCTCCGACAGCCAGAACGGCGTGACCATCGTTTCGATCAATGGTCGCGTGGATGGGGCATCCGCCCCTGAGCTGGAAGGTGAACTCTCCTCCAGGATTCGCGATGGATCCGTTCGTATCCTGCTGGACTGCAACGAGATGAACTACATTTCCAGTGCCGGGCTGCGTGTCTTTCTCCTGGCGGCCAAACGGTGCAAGCAGGCTGGGGGTCTGCTGTCCATCGCGGCTCTGCAGCCGTCCTGCAGGTCGGTCATCGAAATGGGCGGATTTCACACGATCATCGACTGCTACGACTCCCGCGACGAGGCACTCGCGGCCAACGCCTGAGCCATACTAGAGATGCTGACCTTCATCGAAGAAATCCTCCTTCTGACACTGGATGACGAGAACGGATCATTCCTTCCCATCCGTGACAACACGATGGATTACGTGCTGGCCGGCGCCGCACTGCTCGACCTCGCCTTCATCTACCGCATCGACACGGATCCCGAGCGTCTCATGCTCATCGACAGGACACCGCCTGGCATCCCGATGCTTGACCGTGTCCTGGACCGCATTGCCGGTTCCGCCGAGGACAAGAACACGCGCGACTGGGTCGAGACACTGGCCCGTGAAGAAGCCGAAAACCTGCGCGAAGCCGCCCTCGCCAGGCTGGTGGACCAGGGTATTCTGGAGACTCAGGACAAGAAGTTCCTGTGGGTCTTCCGTGCGCGCCGCTATCCGGCCATCGACGGAACTGTCCAGCGTGAGGTGAAACACCGCATCGCCGACGTCCTGCTGTCCGACCAGGTGCCCGATCCCCGGGATGTCGCGATCATCTCCCTCGCCGACTCCTGCGCCATCCTGCGCAGCATTTTCTCGGACCACGGCATGGATTCGCTGCGACCGCGTATCGACCAGGTCCGCAAGCTCGACCTCATCGGCCGGGAGGTGTCCGACACCATCGAGGAAATCGAACGCACCATGGCGATGGCCATGGCCCGTATTCCGCACTAGGACAGTCAGCCTGGCGGTCTGCCAATTCGTGCGGTGCCACGAGTCCTTCGGGACCCGGGAGAGATCATGTTGTTGAACGCCCTGCCGGATGCTAGAGATTCTTCAGCCCGGCAAACGGAGCCAATGAGCCAATCCACACGTGTCGAGGGAGCAGGTGATGAGCGATGACGTCAAGAAGTGGGGTGACGAGGAATTCTGGGGAATCGGCTACGAGTACGACCCGCAGTTCTTCCTGACCGAACGGCAGCGGGAAATCCAGAAGGATCTCATCGAGCTGTGCCGTACCACACTCAGGGTAAACGCCGTCGAATCGGATCGAGGCTTCATCTTCCCGCGCAAGAATTTCGAGGCCCTCGCGTCCAAAGGCCTTCTCGGCCTCTTCGTTCCCGAGGAGCTCGGCGGCATGGGCGAAAGCCACGTCGCCATGTGCATGGTCGTGGAAACCGTGGCCCGTTACGGATGCCCGTCGACAGCGATGTGCCTCACCATGCACTATGGCGCCTGTTCGGCCGCCCTCTTCCGCTACCACGACAACGACGCTATCAGGGACATTCTGTCGCGTCTCGACCGGGACGTTCTGGTCGGAACCCTGTCCTATTCCGATCCCGAGACGGGCTCGCATTTCTGGTATCCCATCTCGTCGGGAGCCGAGGCGACCGAAGACGGCTGGAAGGTCACCAAGAAGGCCTCCTGGACGACGTCGGGCGGCTTTGCCGACTGGTACATCGTGCAAACCACGTCGCCGGATTTCGGCGGCGACTATTCGGATCTCTCCGTGTGGCTGATCCTGGCCGACGAGGTCGAGGCCGATGTCGCCGGCTGGGACGGCATGGGCATGCGCGGCAACCAGTCGGGGGCACTCCTGGTGGATGGCGTCTCCATCCCGAAGAACCGCCTCGTGGGCCCCAAGGGCGACGGAGCGGTCTCCAACGACGAGACGGTGGATCCGTTCTTCCTTCTCAATTCCTCGTGCTCCTGGAACGGCATTGCCATGGGCATGATCGATATTGCCAAGAGGCACACGACGCGCAAGCGGCATGTCGACGTCGGCTTGCGGGTGTGCGACTACCCCACCATCCAGGACTACGTCGGGGAAGCGATCATCGGCACCAACGCCAGCCGGATGATGACATTCGGCCTTGCCAAGGCCCTCGATGAACTCACCGGAAACTGTGACTGGTCGCTTCACCAGGATCTGGAGGTCGCGCCGCGCGCCGACCTGCTCAACCAGCTCTGGCAGGTCAAGTTCCAGGCGGCCAAGAACGTGCACGAGGTCTCGGACAAGATGCTCCACGCCTGCGGCGGCACCGCCTACAAGGCGGGCCTCGGCATGGAACGCCTCCTGCGCGACGCCAAGGCCGGCTGGGTCATGGGTCCGACCAACGAGGTTCTCCGCCAGTTTGTCGGCAAGCACGCGCTTCTCGGCTTCGATTCCCTCGATTACTGGAACACGTCCATCAATCACCGTTCCATCGACAACGAGGTGAAGAAGATGTCCGCCGAGGAAAAGAAGGCCCTGGCGGATCGCCTGCTCGAGGAAGCCGGCGCCGCTGCCGAGTAGTTCCTCCCCGCATGTCGTCGACGCAAGCGCGCCTTGTGTCGACGATGTCCTCTGCCGGTACGATGCCGGAGCGAAGCTGCGTGGTTGCCGCCCTCTCGAGGGCGGCAGTTCCACCACCATGTCCCTGCTCGAGATCGTCCGCTCGGACGGCCGTCCGGTACGCCTCGTGCTGCGCCGGTGCGGAAGAGCCAATCTGCGCGCCAATCCCGATTCCGCCGACGCGGAGTTCCGCCTTCTGACGCATCTGGCGACCCTTGGATATCCGGTGCCACGGGCGCTGTTTCACGAATCATCCTCAACGGCGTCATGGCTGCTGCTTGAATACCTCGAAGGTGAACCGGCCTGGCATCCGCCCGAGGGACACGCCCTGGCAATGGCCGGGTTCCTCGTGAGTCTGCACACGATGGCACCCGGCGACGCACTCCCCTTCGTACCACGCCAGACCACGCCCGATGCACCGGCGTCCACCCTTCTCGATCTGCCGGCGGATCTCGACTGGCCGCCCGGCGCACCGGACACGCGCCGGCTGCTCCACGGTGACTTCTGGACCGGCAACGTGTTGTGGCGCAATGGCGGACTTGCGGGGGTGATAGACTGGGAGGATGCCATGATTGGCGATCCCCTTGCCGATCTCGCGATTGCCCGCTCGAACCTCGTGTGGACCCACGGCACCGGAGCCTGCCGCGCCTTCACGGCGCACTACGGCGATGCCATGGGTCTCGACCCGCATCGCCTGTGGCTGTGGGACATCCATGCCGCCGTCATCATGGCGCCACACGCCGGAGACTATGCCTCCGACTGGCAGGATCTCGGCCGCAGGGACGTCAGCGAAGCGGTGATCCTCGAGCGTCTCCAGGAACTCGTCGACGGTACCGTGATGCCGTGATCAGGACCGCGGGCGTTCCTTCTTCGGATCATAGAAGGGGAAGGGCACCACGGTGGCAGGAATGCGCTTCTGGTGCCCGTCCAACTTGCCCACCTCGACCTCGTCACCGATCGACGCATGGTTCACGTCCATGCGAGCCAGCGCGATGTTGCGGTTGAGCAACGGCGAGCGCATTCCGCTCGTGACGACACCCACCTGCGCCCGGCCAACTCGCACGCAGTCACCGTGAGCCGCTGCCTCGTTGCCCTCGAGTTCCAGCCCGACAAGCTTGCGCTGAGGGTGGGCCTTGCGACGTTCGAGGGCCTGGCGGCCGACGAAGTCCTCCTCCGTCGTCTTCAGCCCTACCGTGAACCCGATTCCGGCCTCGAAGGGATCCGTCTGGTCATCGAATTCCTGACCGGCGAACACCAGTCCCGCCTCGATGCGCAGGAGATCGAGGCCCTCGAGACCCAGAGGCAGGATACCGTGGGGCTCACCGGCCTCGAACACGGCATCCCAGACATCTTCGGCGTGCCGGGGATGGCACCACACCTCGTAACCCAGCTCACCGGTGTATCCCGTCCGCGACACGACCACAGGCACACCGTTGTGGTCACCGATACGACCGACGGTGAACCTGAACCAGTTGATCTCGTCGACACGCGGGTTTGCCGGCGCCGTCCAGACGATGTCGCCCAGCAGATCGCGGCTGCGCGGCCCCTGGATGGCGAGATTGTGAAGCTGATCGGTGGAACTGCGCACCAGCGCCCGCAATCCCCACTCCTTCGCCTTGGCACGCAGCCATTCACCGCCGAAGTCCGTGCCTCCGATCCAGCGATAGCCGGTCTCCGACAGACGGAACAGCGTCCCGTCGTCAATCATGCCGCCGTGTTCGTAGCACATCGCCGAGTAGACGACATGGTGATCAGCCATGCGCCTGACATTGCGTGTCAGGGTTCTTTGCATGAGTTCACCGGCATCGGGCCCGGTGACTTCGAACTTGCGCAAGGGAGACAGATCCATGGCAGTGACACGCTCCCGGCAAGCCAGGTACTCGTCGATCGCGCCATGGTTGGTGTAGTGAGTGGGCAGCCAGAAGCCGTTGTACTCGGTGTAGTTGCGGGTCCGCTCTGCCGTGCGTCCCTGGAACCCTGTCTCGCGGGTCATCTGGGGGTCGGAATCGGGCATGGGTCTGTTGGCGATCGCCTTCCTGAAGAGTTTGTCCCCGGGATAGATACGGATCAGCATATCCGTGGGATTCCACCCGTTAGCGGGATCGATGGCATCCGGACACGAGGTGTTCACGCACACGGAGTCCTGAAGCACACGGCACAGCACGTAGTCGCCGGGGCGTGACCACGGCTCGTCGAGATAGATCTGATTGCTGTCGTCGAGAAGCGAGTTGTAGAAGAAATTCATCGCCTGCCAGCCCTTCCGCGGGCGCACATCGTAAGGCTCGAGCGCGGCGTTGATGTTGTCGGTGCAGTTCACGTGGCCGGGATAGCCGACGTCGTCGTAGTACTTCGCCGTGCAGGCGAAATTGAAGCTGTCGTGACGGCCCACCGTGTCCTGGATGATCTCGATCGAGGGCTGGAGGTCACCATCGAAAAGCTTGGAGAAGAGACCCGGAGCGGGATAGGACGCGCCATTGAGAACACGGGTGGCGGTCGCATCGATTTCACGTTCCAGTCCCCGGTCGAGCGCGGCAAGCGAAAGGGTCTGGAAGTCGGAGCACTGGCGTCCCTCGACATCGAGAACCTGGATGTATTCGCCTTCTCTCACCTCGTAGGCATGGGCGGTCCCGGCCGCAATGCGAAACTCCGCACGTGGTTCGGCGAGGGGGTCGGGCAGGCTCCGCTCAGCCGCCGCCGCGGCATCCTTTCGGTTGACGAAGAGCTCGAGAGGCGTCGTCGGCCACTGCGCCGAGACCTCCATGGGCCCTCCAGGCGCGGCGACGATGACAAATCCGTCCTCTTCCACGGTTATCACCTCATCCGCCCCGGCAGGTGTACCGGGGCCAAAGAGGCACACTGCGTGATCAAAGCGCGACGTCCAGCCCTTGCGCGCGAGCGTGTCGAGCAGTGACCGGGCGGCTTCGCCGCTCTCGGTCAACATGGCCGCGAGACCGGACGCCGGGCCGGAATCGGGACGGCCGAGAATGCCGGGAACCTGTCGTGCCCCGTTGTCGAACGCAACGATTTCACAAGTCTGGCCGCCTTCGGTGTTGACAATCCTCAGGGTGTCACCGGCAAGGATTGCGACCACCACGGAGCCGGCGGCCGGCACCACGTAGCGTTCAACGCCTGGCGGCAACCTCCTGATGCCGGGAAGCAGAATGCGTGGACGTTCAACCGTTTCGGCCACCATCAGCGCCATGGTCAACTCCGTCATGCGGCATGACTCATGACGATAGCAACCGGACCTTGTCACCGCAACTCTCCGCCACCCCCTTTTCATTGTCGTCGTGTTTCTCTACATCGTGACGGTGCTGCGGCCGACCGGACCTGGATGAACGAACTTTCCCTCACCCACGGGTTTGCCTTTTGCGACCTCTACAGTCGTGACGGGCTCGTGCGCCTCGACGACGCCTTCTGCGAGGCGCTGCAGCGCCACGACGTGCCTCTCTTCAACCGGCTGATGAGCGCCCGGGCAGCACCCGGGGACCTCTCCGAGAAGGAACACTCCGAGCTCCTCGTCGATCTTGGTCCCTTTGTGGAGGAATTCATCGGCGAACTCTTCCGGGTGGCCGGCGAACTTGACGGCCAATGCACGGCGAGCCGGGACCTTGATCCGGTCTATCAGTGCAAGCTTGTCTTCGTGCGCCGGCGCGCCGCACGCGTCCGGCTCGAAGAAGACATCGATTCCATCGATGGCGAGGCCCTCACGCGTGACGTCGAGGCCCTGATCGGCGGGGACTTCGACGAGCTTTCCTTCTCGAGGGCCGTTCTCGACTGGCTCGAGGACGAATCGCGCCACGGGGAAGAGATCGCCTGTGCGGAACGATTCGCGGCATGGGCCACACGTTCGCGTGCCGGAATGTTGCGGTATCGCAAGAGTGCCCTCTTCCGCCTGCCTCAACGAACGGATCCCGACAGCCTGGTGCCGGTGGTCACCGAGGTCAGGAACGGCGTCACCATGCTGGCCGCCCCGCCCGAGGACCTGCGTACCAGGGAAGGTTTCGCGCTGACCGACCAGGGAATGGATCTCACACAGGCGATGGCCCACGCCAACTACTGCATCTTCTGTCACAACCAGGGCAAGGACAGCTGCTCGAAGGGTCTGCTGGAGAAGCAGGGCACGTCCTTCCGCACCTCGGCCCATCGCATCCCCCTTGCGGGATGTCCTCTCGACGAGAAGATCAGCGAAATGAACCTGCTGAAGGCCCGCGGACACGGTCTTGCCGCCCTCGCGGTCGTCATGATCGACAACCCGCTGGCCGCCG
>JAJEBJ010000121.1 GCA_022822575.1 Alphaproteobacteria bacterium
TAGGTCTTGTCGTCGGACCCTTCGCCCGTGGCGATGTGCACATTTCCACACACCCAGGTGTAGATTCCCTCCTTCGGGTTCATGTACTCGATCTCGATACCCTGCTTCTTGAGCTCGACGACAGAACTGTTCCAGGCATAGGAGGCGACGAGTTCGCCCGTTGCGAGGCCCTGTTCGACAGCCGTGATGTCGGTCCAGTACCAGCGCAGGACTTCGCGCTGCTTGCGCATCCATTTGGCCGCTTCCTCGAGTTCCTCGTCGGTCATGTCGAAGGGATTCTCCGCACCGATGACGGCGCCGACCACACCGAAGACACCGTCGACCGAATCGTAGATTCCCAGGCGCCCGGCATACTTCTCGTCGAACAGGATCTTCCAGGAATGGTTGTCCGGGCCGGCGTATTCCGGCGCCAGGTCCGGACGGAACAGAACCGAACTGTTGCCCCAGTCGATGGGAACAAAGACCTGGTTCCCCTCGATGACCGCTCCGGTCACGGTCTGCAGGCTTGGAAACACGTCGTCCCAGTGTTCGAGGCGGGATGTGTCCAGTGGCGCGAGCAGTCCGGCATCCCACCAGCGCTGCAGGCTGTAGGTGCAGGGCGCTGCAATGTCGGGCTTGAACCCCGCACGCATCTTCTGGAACCCTTCCTCTTCCTCGCCCCACAGCGTGAAGGCCGGAGTCCTGCCGTGCTTGTCTATGTAGCTCGAATGGAGTTCCGGAATGTCGTAACCGGACCATGTGAAGACAGTCAGGTCACTGTCGATGTCGTAGTCTGCCTCTTCCTCTTCTTCCTGGGCATGGCTCGCGACAAGCGGCACGGCAACGGTGGCCACACCCGCCGACGCCAGCACCCTGTTGATGTCGCGGCGCGAAATGTCGTGGTTGGCCAAGCGTGAACGGAATTCGTCAACATCCATGATCGGGCTCATTGTGCTCCTCCCGTGAGCGGTGGTTGGTCCACATGTGTGGCGGGCCGCGCCTGCAGGATGGGACCATCTGTGCCGGCACTCTATCGTGAACCGGCCCAAAGGTGGAAGAAACATCATCACGGGTTGACGCCGGGTGATCGTTCGTGACCTTTGTCGTGCCATGAAATTCAGCTTCTATCTTCCGTGCTACTGGCCCGATCTCTCCTACCCGGCGCATCGCCTCTATGAGGACGCCGTCGAGGAAAGCGTTCTCGCCGAGGCGCTCGGTTTCGACACCCTGTGCATTCCCGAGCATCACTTCATCAACTATCTCACCCACCCCCAGCCCTTGCTGACGGCCGTCAAGGTCGCCAGCCGGACGCGTGCGATTCGCATCATCACGTCCGTCCTCGTCCTTCCCGTCCACGACATGCGCCGGCTCGCCGGGGAGATCTGTCAGGCAGACTGCCTGATGGAGGGCAGGCTGGAACTCGGTGTCGGCCGCGGCGCTTTCGCCTACGAGTTCGACAGGTTCAACGTGCCGCCCGAAGAGAGCCGGGAGCGTTTCGACGACGCCCTGGCTCTCCTCGAGGCGCTCCTTTCAGGCAGGGAAACCGGCTGGAAGAGCCGGTGGTACGACTTCGAGCCTGTCGCCATCACGCCCCATCCGGTTCAGAAGCCCATCCCACTGTGGATTGCCGCACTGGGTTACGAGGCGATCTACCACTCGGTCCGCCGCGGCTATCACGTGCAGACGACACCGCTGAGGGGTGGTCAGGAGACGGTGCGGATGCAGGCCGGCGCCTTCAACGATGCCCGCCGCGACGGTGGTGCGGCCTGCAAGGGAGTGCGGTTCTCCATGCTGCGCATGGTCTACGTTGCGGCAGACGAGGCTGACAGGCGAGAGAAAATCGCCATGGCCTACGACAACCACCGCAGATTCTGCAACGTCTTCAGCACTCCCGGCACGGTGTCGAACGGGGGGATCCTGCCTCTGGATATCGCCGAGACGATGGATGACATCGCCGATGCGCTGCCGATCGGAACGGCCGCGGAAGTTGTCGACAAGCTGGGCGACTATGACGATCTCGACGTCATGGATCTCCTCTGCAACATGTCCTTTGGCGCCAGTCACCGGGATGTCATGGCGTCCATGGAGAGATTCGCCCGTGACGTCATGCCCCACTTCATGAAAGAGGAAACGCCATGACGACTCTCCACGAACGCTCTCTCATCATCGATGGCCTCAACTTCCACGGCGACGGCGATCCGGGAGTGCTGCGCCGCGCCGGGGTGACGGCGGTCAACATGACGGTGAGCCATTTCGAGGCCGACTTCGAGGAGGCCATGGACGGCATGGCGCGATGGTCTGCCATTCTCGCGAGACCCGATTCGGGCTGGCGTCTGGTGAGGAGGGCAGCGGACATCGAGGCCTGCCACGCGGACGGAGCCACCGGCCTCATCATGGGCTGGCAGAATCTCCGTCCTGTCGGCGACCGGTTCGAACGCCTGGTGATGCTCCATGAACTGGGTCTGCGCGTGGCCCAGCTCACCTACAATCGCCGCACGCTCCTGGGTGACGGATGCCTTGAACCGGAGGATCGGGGCCTCACGGCCAGGGGTCGCGAAGTCATCGCCATGATGAACTCCCTTGGCATGGCGATCGATCTTTCCCATGTCGGACAGAGAACGTCCGTCGAGGCGGCCACAGCGTCAACAAGGCCTGTCCTAGCCACTCACGCGAACGCCCGCTCGGTGACACCGGCCCTGCGGAACAAGTCCGACGACGCCATTCGGGCCATCGCCGCTACGGGTGGCGTCATCGGCATCAGCATCTATGGACCAATGTGTTGGGACGGCGACAGCCGGCGGCACCCGTCGCTGGACGATTTCATGCGCCATCTCGACCATGTCGTCGCCCTTGCCGGGATAGAGCATGTCGGCATCGGGACCGATCTTCCGGCAGTGGCCGACAGCAATGCGGTGAACCACATCACCGCCTTCACCCTGGAGAACTATCCGGCCGCCATCAGAGCGTACGCCGAGGCCTTCAGCAACCGTATCGAGGACCGCTACCTCGCCGACTGCCGCAGCCACGGTGACCTGCACCGGATCACCGACCGTCTTCTCGGATCCGGCTGGGATGAGGCCGACATCGCCGGGCTCCTCGGGGGCAACTTCCTGAGAGCCTTTCGCGCCAACTGGGGATGAGCCGGGGAACCTTCGCCCTCCGGGTCAAGCGTCGTCCCGGTGGCTCTCGAGTGTCGCGATGAGGTCGTTCAGCAAGGGTCCGCTGACCGGGCGGGCGTGAACCAGGTCGAAGAGGCGTCGCGTCGCCGGCATGGTGTCCAGGATGTCGAGGGTGCTGTCGAAGCCGTAGCAGATCCAGACACTGAGATGGAGATCCAGCAGACTGAACCGGTCGCCCAGATGGTAGGGCCCGTTCGCTTCCAGCCAGTCCTCGAGAACCTGCCAGCGTTCCGCCGCCATTGCCTGCGAGTGCTTGCGGAAGGCTTGCGTGTCCTCGTCCCTCAGCGCCCAGCGCCAGGGGTAGTAGCAATGCTTGAGTGCCGGCTGGATATCGTTGGTGAAGTAGAAGAGCTTGGCGAGGAAGATTCCACGCAACGGGTCCGTCGGCAGCGGTGCCATCTCCTCGATTGCGTGGCTGTCCGCCAACCACAGGCAGATGGCCGCGGCCTCGTGCAGCACGGTTCCCTCCGGAGTCACAAGGGCAGGCACATATCCGGCGGGATTGATGGCGCGAAACGCTTCGCTGCGGTGTTCCTGGGCCGCGATGTCGACATTGCGGAGTTCATAGGCGAGCGACGATTCCTCCAGCACCATCTGAACTGCCAGCGCCCGGGTCAGATTGCCGCCATACAGAATGTACAAGGTGCCTACTCCCTTGGTGTCCACGCGCCGAGCAGTTTCGGGAGATCGCCGAACCGGGCCACGAGACTGAAGACGACGACGGCGAACAGGATGAACATCACGGACACGGCGGCGATGATCGGCGAGTAGCCGGATCTCAGGCTGGCAAGAAGCTGCACCGGCAGGGTGATGGTGGCGTGCTGTCCGAGGAAGAACGAGATGATGTACTCGTTCATCGACAGCACGACGACGAAGGCGTAGCCCGCCACCATGTAGGGCAGCACCATGGGAAAGATGATGGTTGTGAAGACGCGTCGCGAGTCCGCTCCCATGGTGCGCGCCGCCTCGAGTATCTCGTCGTCGATGGATTCCAGGCCAAGGGAAATCATCACCAGCGGCAGGGTCACCAGAAAGACACCATGGCCGATCATGATGTTCCAGATCTGCCCCACATGTCCGACCTCGACCCAGAAGATCAGCATCCCAAGCGCCGTGATTACGGGCGGCAGGGCGAAGGGAACGATCCCCGCCAGGAAAAGCGCCTTGGCGTAGAGCACCTTGTGGCGCCACAGGAAATAGGCGGTCGGCAGCGCGATCGAAATGGCGATGATGCCCGCGGAGATAGCGATGATCACGCTTGTGGTCAGGGCCTCCAGCCACTGGTTGGTTTCAAACACCGCCGGGTACCATTGCAGGGAGAGCCCCTTGGGCAGAAAGAACATGAGCTTCTTGGCGTTGAGCGACACACCGGCAACGATGAGCAGGGGTGCGGCAAGCATGCCGAACATGGCAATGATGAAGGCCGCCTTGCTCCAGCGCACCAGGTTCATGTCTGTTCCACCCGGTCACCGCGGCGCAGCCTGACCGTGATCAGGCTGAGAATGAGTGTCACCGCCATGAAGAACATGGAAAGCGCCGCTGCAAACGGGATGTTCCCGCGATTGAGCGCCTGATTGGCAATCAACTGGGCCATCATCGTGTCTTCGGGGCGGCCGAGCCAGGTCGGGGTGACAAAGGCGCCCATGGTGAACACGAAGAGGAGCACGAGGGCCGCCATGATCGTCCGTTCGAGCAATGGCAGCACGATCGTCGTGAAACTCCTGAACGGCGATGCCCCCATGGTTTGCGCCGCTTCGGTCAGTTCCCGGTCGAGCCTGGTGCAGGAGGGGAACAGGATGAGAACGGCAAACGGAATGTTGAAGAAGCTCAGACCGAAGAGATTGGCCAGATATCCGGGATACCAGGAGCGCGCCTTGTCGATGAGGCCGAGCCACTCCACAAGGCTTGGCAGACCGCTCGATCGGCTCATCACGACCGACAGGGAGTAGGCGACGATAACCTCGGAGAGCGTCAGCACGCACAGCAGGAAGACCAGCGCAATGACCTGCGGGCGCCTCCGGAACCGGCTTATGAAGTAGGTGAAGGGGACGGCCGCCGCGACCGACAGAATGCTGGCGAGAACGGAGAACTGCACCGAGACAAGAAGGTGCGT
>JAJEBJ010000118.1 GCA_022822575.1 Alphaproteobacteria bacterium
GATGCTGCCGCAATGCTCCCGGCGTCACACACGGCCACGAAGTACTCGAGCTGTCGAAGTGTAAACCGAACAGCCATGGCCCACTCGGTGCCACCATTGAATTGTCGATGGGCCAACATTGCGCTTGCGGGCAAGCTGTCAAGGCCGGTCTGTCGACGGGACATTTCATCGGCCTCCGGTGCGTCGGAGCCTGGGACCTTGGAGGGGCGAGAGCATGGGTGACGTCGCCGGCAAGCTTCATGCCGGCGGAGTGAAGAAGCTGTCCGTCAAGCGGCCAGCGAATCCCGTCGCCTGGCGATGTGCTCAGCCACGTATCTGGCATCGTGCCAGACGCCCCAAATGAAGGAAGAAGACCGGTTCGACAACCATGGCAACCCCAGGAAGTAGAGTCCGGGAACATCCGACACGCCGCGACGATGACGCGGTTTGCCCCTTTCATCGAACACGCCGGTCTTCAGCCAGCTGAAGTCAAGGGCATAGCCGGTAGCCCAGACGATGGACGTCACGTCGGACTCAGCCAGGTTCAGTTCGAGAATGGGGTTGGCCACGCAGGGCGGATCGGGAACGATCGTGCGAGCATCCGGCTCCTCCGGAAGATCCAGCCCTTCGCGCGACACATAGGCGTCGGCTTCATCCAGGATCGACAGATAGTTGGCATCTCCCTCATCCAGGTTATCCGCCAGATCAGGCGAGAAGGACATCACGCCGGCATTGAAGCATTCGGCCCGGCCGAGCAGCGTCATGCCTTGCGTAGCCAAACGCCGGAAGTCGACCGTCAGACCGCCATACGCGCCACTCACCGCGATCGTGACGTGTTCCGTCGCTGGATCAGGAGTTTCCATTGCCCACTTGCCGAGCACACCGAGCCACCAGACAAAGTCCCGCCCACGGTATCGTCGCGGTGGTCGGTCATGGGGACCGATGGCGAGATAGACCCTCTTGCCCGATCGCAACAGTTCGTCGGCGATCTGGGCCCCGGATGATCCGGCGCCGACAACCAGAACAGCACCCCGGGGAAGTTGACCGGAATTGCGATAGGCGTTCGAATGGATCTGGGTGATGCCGGCGATTTCGGGAACGACATCGGGGATGATCGGGCGCTGGAACGGGCCGGTCGCTGCTACCACGTTGGTGGCTTCGATCAATCCATCCGAGGTTTGTGCACGAAAGCCTGTCCGATCGGCAGTCTGTACGACCTCGGTGACTTCCACACCGCATCGGACCGGTGCTGCGACCTGCGTGGCGAAGGCCTCGAAGTAGTCCACGACCTGGTCCTTCGTGGCGAATTCATCATGATTGACTCCCGAGAACTTCATTTCTGGAAATCGGTCATGCCAGGCTGGCCCGTTCGCGACTAGCGAATCCCAACGTTCCGACCTCCAGCGCTCTGCAATTCGGTGGCGCTCGAGAATGAGGTGTTGCGAGTCCAGGTCACTCAGATGCGCGCTCATGGCCAAACCGGCCTGTCCGCCACCGACGATCAGTGTCTCAACTCTTTCCATCGACATATCGGTGTCCCTTCACTGCCCCAACCATCAGTCCGGCGGGTGCGCCGACGTTGGCCCCACGCTAGCGGTGCATGTGCTTCGGGAAAAGTATCGACTGGCTAACTGGTGATTTGACAAAAACTAATCACAGATCAGCCGCAACTGGTTGAAACGAATGGCATTCAATGGATTCGACAGCGCCTTGCCAGGCACACTATGGCATCCACCCAAGAGCCTTATCGCCTTCCCCTGAAACGGAACGGGCGAGTGGCGGACTAGGCGGGTTCAGCGTCCCGGGTACACGTCACTACCGTACACCGGATGATGGCCGCGAAGTCGGCGATGAGTGTGCGCAAGGTGCGCACCTGATCACCGTCTGAGGTTCTCTTCCCTCCCGACTTGACCCGGGCACTCATCGACAGCGGCGCCAGGTCTCTGCGTCTCTCGTATCCTCGCATTGGAACAATGGCGGTTTGAGTTTCTGGCGCATGTGCCATTCCACATGCCAGTCGAGCATGCTCGGCGATCGTGGACGCGAATCCGGGGTTCGGCGCGATGGTAGAAGGGGCGCACATTGTTCAGCCTGGCGACAGAGACCCGACTTTCACCACCAAAGTATCGGGAGCACCATGGTTACAGCTTCTCCCTGATGAGTGCTCAGGGAGCGGGAACCGCGTTCAGGAGGCATCCCTGTGCCTGATGCACCTGGCACGGACTGTCTCGAGGAAGCCGCGTGCGGCCATGACCTCGCCTCCCTTGGGACGGCCTGGCTTGTGGCACCGGTTCCATGCCATCAGGTCGACATGGGCCCAGGGAATGGTCTGGTCCACGAACTTCTCGAGGAAGAGGGCTGCCGTGATCGCCCCGGCGAAGGGAGTCGATCCGGTGGTCCGCAAGTCCGCCACGTCACTGCGGATGTCCGAGGCGTATCCGGACCACAAGGGCAGGCGCCAGACGGGATCCCCGACTCGCTGGCAGTTGTCGGTGATGTCCTGTGCAAGCCCGTCGTCGTTGCAGAAGAGTGCCGGCAGATCGGGCCCAAGGGCCACGCGGGCTGCACCGGTCAGTGTCGCAAAGTCCACCAGCAGGTCCGTCCCCGCCGATGACGCCTCGGCGAGGGCATCACAAAGAATGACCCTGCCCTCGGCATCAGTGTTGCCGATTTCGATGGTGAACCCCTTGCGGGTGCGGAAGACATCGAGCGGCCTGAAGGCATTGCCGGAAATGGCGTTGTCAACGGCCGGAACCAACAGGCGAAGCCTTACGGGAAGATCGAGATCCATGATCATGGAAGCGAGGGCAATGGCCGTGGCAGCGCCCCCCATATCCTTCTTCATCAGCAGCATTCCGCCTGACGGCTTGATGTCGAGACCGCCGGAATCGAAGCAGACCCCCTTGCCAACGAGGGTGACACGGTAGGCATCGGGATCGCCCCAAACCATGTCGACGAGTTGAGGTGCGCGTGAACTGGCACGACCTACTGCATGGATTGACGGAAAATTGTTCGCCAGAAGCTCATCACCCACGACGGTCTTCAGATTGGCCTCGTGGCGCTCGGCAAGTGCCGCCACTTCCGCGGCAAGTTCCGCCGGGCCGAGATCCTCGGCCGGCGTGTTGATGAGGTCGCGGCCATGCCAGACCGCACGGGCCACGGCTTCGACTTCCGCCCGGTTGCCCTGTCCGGGAAAGACCAGTCGCGCCGTCTTCCGGTCGCTGCTTTGGTAGCGCCCGAAACTGTAGCTGCCCAGTGCCCAACCAAGGGCAAGTGACGACGCCGTATCGCCATCCACGTCATCATCGAGACGGCACGTCATGGAGGATGGAAGGCGCGCCGGCAGTCCGGCAAGGGTCAGCATGCCAACGGGTTCGTCGGCAATCACCAGCACACGGGCGACATCACCATCCGCATTGGGGACCGCGATATGCCACGCACCGGAGGTTCCGGGATCGTGGCTCCTGATCCAGCGGGCCTGATGATCGGGAATGGCAGCGAGCCAGTTCTCGAATTCACTGCGGGCAAGAACGTCAAGACCGACTGCGCCATGCGCATCGTTGACGAAGCACTTCATTCCGGTCCCCGGTGGTTGCGTGACCGCACAGTGGCACACTTCGGCTGTTTACGGTATTCACGCGCACAGGGTGTGCCAGTCATGACGAACCGTACCGACCTCGCTTCTCTCGATGCCCTGCAGAGGAAGGTGCTGTGGTTGTCGAGTTGGATGATTCACCACGCCAATCACCTGCGTCCGTCCCGGGACGGTCTCAAGGTGGGCGGGCATCAGGCATCGTGCGCTTCCATCGTTCAGATCATGTGCGCGCTCTACTTTCACGTCCTCACGCCCCGGGACAGAATCGCCGTCAAGCCCCACGCCAGTCCCGTTTTCCATGCCATCCAGTATCTCCTGGGACACCAGAGTCGTGAACAGATGGAAGCTTTCCGGGCCCTGGGCGGCGCCCAGTCCTATCCGTCGCGCACCAAGGATAGCGACGACGTGGACCTGTCCACCGGTTCAGTGGGGCTGGGCGTCGCGATGACTGCCTTCACCGCGCTCGTGGAAGACTATCTTGGCCGCAAGAACCTGCTTGCCGACAACGACAGGGCCGGACGCATGGTAGCGCTCGTGGGCGACGCGGAACTCGATGAGGGCAACGTCTGGGAGGCTCTCCTTGAGAGCTGGAAACACAACATCGGCAACGTCTGGTGGATTGTGGACTACAACAGGCAGAGTCTCGACAGCGTTGTATCGGACCGACTGTTCCGAAGAATCCAGGGGTTTTTCGGGGCGGTCGGCTGGAAGGTTGTCACGCTGAAGTACGGCAAGCGGCTTGAAGCCGCGTTCCGGAAACCCGGAGGTGAGGATCTGCGCGCCTGGATCGATGCCTGTCCCAACGATCTCTATTCGGCGCTGTGCTTCAAGGGCGGCGGCGCCTGGCGCGAACATCTCGAGGGGGATTTCGGCACAGCCGGCCCCGCGCGCCGTCTCGTCGACAAACTTGACGATGGATCCCTCCACCGCCTGATGACCAATCTCGCCGGACACGACCTCGAAAGCCTCCTGGAAGGCTTCACCGCCGAAATGGCTGGAGATGACCAGCCGGTCTGCTTCATCTGCTACACGATCAAGGGGTTCGGCCTTCCCTTTGCCGGACACAAGGACAATCACGCCGGCCTCATGAACCCCACCCAGATGGCACAGTTCCGGGACCAGAATGGCATCGCCGAAGGGAACGAATGGGATCCCTTTGCCGGCATGGAAGACCGGGCGGAGAAACTCCAGGCCTTTCTTTCCCGCGCCCCATTTGCGAAGGAGTTTCCGCGCCGCCATGCAGCACCGGCAGTCGCAGTGCCCGAGCGACTGCCTTTCAAGGAGGAGGCGCGGACTTCGACCCAGCAGGTGTTCGGATCCATCCTCAACGAGCTTGGCCGCAGCAAGCATGAACTGGCCGACCGCATCGTCACAACCTCGCCGGACGTTGCCGTCTCCACCAATCTGGGTCCTTGGATCAACAGACGAGGCCTCTTCGACAGGCGGGAACATACCGATACCTTCAAGGCCGAAAAGGTGATGTCGGCCCAGTCATGGGACATCTCTCACAGGGGTCAGCACATCGAGCTCGGCATCGCCGAGAACAATCTCTTTCTTCTCGTGGCCGCCATGGGCCTTGCCCACAGCCTCTTCGGGGTGAGACTGCTGCCGATCGGCACTCTCTATGACCCCTTCATCTGCCGTGGCCTGGACGCCCTCAACCATGCCTGCTACCAGGACAGCCGTTTCATGCTCGCCGGCACACCTTCGGGGATCTCACTTGCTCCCGAGGGCGGCGCCCACCAGTCGATCTACACGCCCCTCATCGGACTCGGACAGGCGGGCCTCATTGCCTTTGAACCGGCCCACGGAGACGAACTCTCCATCATCATGCGCTGGGGTTTCGAGCACATGCAGGCGCCCGATGGATGCTCCATCTACCTGCGGCTCTCGACCCGTCCCGTCGAGCAGATCGAACGCACTGTCACGCCGCATCTCGAATCCGGAGTTGTCTCCGGCGGCTACTGGCTCTTCGAACCCGGAACGTCGTCGGAGATCGCCATCGTTGCGATGGGAGCGACGGTGACCGAGGCGATGGCAGCCCGCACCATGCTGGCTGAGGATCTCGGAGATGTCGGCCTGCTCGTGGTGACGTCCGCCGATCTCCTGATGGCCGGCTGGCACCGGCGCGACGGCAATTCGCATGCCGAAGGGCTGCTTGCACGCCTTCCGGGCGACGCCGGTCTTGTCACGGTCTGCGACGCCCATCCCGCTACCCTGTCGTGGATGGCGGCTGTCGGCCGCCACCGGGTTCACGCCCTCGGTGTGACGGACTTCGGCCAGAGCGCCGACATACCGGATCTCTACCGATTGCACGGCATCGACGCCGCTGCCATTGTCGCTGCCGCCTCCAGCTTGTGCCTCGAGCGCGCGGGATTGTCGTCAGGCGGGTTTCACGGCTAGTCTGGCAACAATCATCGGAGAATCAGGCATGTCTTCCAGCGACCTTCATTATCTTGGCGCCGTCGACGCAGTTCGGATGTTTCGCAGCCGCGAATTGTCACCGGTGGAGCTGATGGACGCCGTGATCACGCGTGCCGAGGCGGTGGCGCCGCACCTCAATCCCTTCAGCCAGACGTTCTTCGATGAGGCCTGCGACAAGGCGAAGAAGGCGGAAGCGCGCTACGGCAGAGGTGACCGCACGCGTTCACTCGACGGCCTGCCGCTGGCGGTCAAGGACGAGGAGACGATCAAGGGGCTGCCGGCGACATCGGGCTCAACTGCATTTCGGCATGTGATCGGCGAGGAAACCACACCCATTGTCGAACGCTGCTTCAATGCCGGTGCGATCATGCATGTGAGAACCACGACACCGGAGTTTTCCTGCGCCGGAGTCTGTTACACCCGACACTGGGGTGTGACCCGCAACCCGTGGAACACGGACTACACGCCGGGCGGTTCATCGGGAGGATCAGGAGCAACCCTTGCGGCCGGCGGTTCTCCCCTCGCTACCGGCTCGGACATTGCCGGATCGATCCGAATTCCTGCGAGCTGTTCAGGAGTGGTCGGGTTCAAACCTCCCTACGGCCGGAATCCACAGGGCCATGTCTTCAACCTGGACACCTACTGCCATTCGGGACCCATGGCACGTTCCGTCGCCGACTGTGCCCTCTTGCAGAACGCCATGGCCGGCCCCCACCCCCGGGACATCGCCACGTTAAAGCCGAAGTTGCGCCTCCCTCTCGACTATGCGCCGGTCAAGGGCATGCGCATTGCCCTCTCCGTCGACCTTGGATACTGCGAGGTCGATGACGACGTGCGCAGGAACACACTTGATGCAACCGCCAAGCTGAAGGAGGCGGGGGCCATCGTCGACGAGGTGGAGATCGGCTGGTCGTGGGACGTGCTGACAGCGGCGATGAACTATCTTGGCCACCTCTTCGGCAACTCCATCGCCCCCGCCTTGCGCCGCCATCGCCATGAACTGATGCCCTACACCGTCGCCTTTGCCGACTTCGGCGTCGGCACCACGGGCGAGGACTTCCTCGATGCCCAGAAACTTGCCGGCGAGATGTACGATGTCCTGGGCCCGCTGCTGTCGCGCTACGACGCTTTGGTGTGCCCGACGAGCGCACTGTCCGCAGTTCCCGCGGAAT
>JAJEBJ010000263.1 GCA_022822575.1 Alphaproteobacteria bacterium
CTTCCGCCGGGCCATACTACATTCGCGAGTGGCGTCCGAAGCAACAGTACGTACTCGCCCGGAATCCGGGATGGCCGGGTCCGGGTCCCTACTTCGATGAGATCGTCGTCTTGTCGCTGGATGATACCGACACCGCCGCAATTGCATTCGATGCAGGCGAGGTCGACTACACGAAGATTGGCGCCAGCGCGATCCCCTATTATCGGGAAAACCTCGCAGAGGATTCTCGTCTGATCGAGTTTGATAGCCTTGACTATTTCTGGCTTGGCATGAACATCGAGAAGTCGCCATATGACGACATTCGTGTCCGCAAGGCAATCCAGCGCGGGGTGGATGTCGGGTCGATCATTGATGCTGCGTACTTTGGCGTGTCCGAACAGGCCACGGGTATTGTCCCGCCATCCATGCTGGGCTACCGCGACGTCGAACCGATTCAACGAAATGTTGCGGAAGCAAGGCGACTTCTGGAAGAGGCGGGATATCCGAACGGGTTTGACACACGGCTCGATGTGATCAACCGGGTCGACCTCACCGCTGCATCACAGGTCATTCAAGCGGCCCTCGCCGAGATTGGCGTGAACGTGTCAATCCACACATATGATGAGGGCACCTTTTGGTCGCTTCCCTACGATTCGCCTGACACCCTCAATGAATTCGAGTTGATGTTCAGAGGGTACGGCGGGGCACCCGACCCGTCCTGGGCGACCGAGTGGTTCGTCTGTGATCAGATTTGGAGTTGGGAACGCTGGTGCAGTGTGGAATTCGACCAACTGCATGAGGAAGCGAGAATGGAGGTGGATGAGGATAAACGCACCAGTCAATACACGCGTATGCAGGACCTGATGGAGGATTCCGGAGCTTATGTCTTCGTCGTTCATCCGCCGCTGGCTGCGCTCTCACGCACGACGGTGATTCCGGCAACATCCCCGAACGGAAGACTGCGTCTGTCACAATTCGCGCCGGCGTGACGGAAGGTTCGCGCCCGTATCTTTCAGAGGTTCCCTGTAGGCGCCTGAGAACCTGGCTCCACCCCTCGCCCCTCGAGTGGTGCTGACCGTTCGATGATGGCGCCCCTGTCGTCGTCCTGGGGGAAAGGCAGCATGTGATCAAGCACCGTCGGTGCCAGGTCCCGCGCTGCGCCGGATCCGAGACCATCACCTGCGTCAGGCCCTGAACCTGGACGACTTCTGCGGGAACTTCCCAGGCCGGGGTCGCCGCCGGCGACCCACGCCGCCAGACACGGCTGCCGTCGGGCGGATCGAGCCTCCCGCCTGGCGTGTCGCCTGGAATCAGGTGCGCACGTCTGGTTGCCTGTGCCCGGTTCGGGCCCTGATGCCGGCCATGGCATCGGCCGCGGCGACGAGCGGCGCCAGCGCTTCCTCGCAGTCGAGGTCGAGACGTGACTGATCCGCCTCGTAGCGTTCGAGGTAGACCCTCAGAATTGCACGCTCCGTGGAGGTTCCGGAAAGGCGGAAGACGACCCGCATCCCGGCCTCGAAGGTGATCCGCAATCCCTGGTTCCTGGCCGTTGAGCCATCGATCGGGTCCGTGTGATGGAACTCGTCGGCTGCCGTCACCGTCAGTCCGGCGGCCGTGCTTCCGGGGAGGCTGGGGAGACGTGAACGCAGGGACTCCACGAGGTCTCCGGCTATGTCTGGCGGCAGGTCCTCCCAGTCATGCCGGGAATGGTAGTGGCGTCCGAATCGGCGCCAGTGGTCCTGCAGGATTTCGGCAACGGAGAGGCGGCGCTCGGCGATGATGTTGAGCCAGAAGAGGACCGCCCACAGACCGTCCTTTTCACGGATGTGGGATGAGCCCGTGCCCGCGCTCTCCTCGCCGCACAGCGTCACCTTGCCGGCATCGAGCAGCGTGTTGAAGTACTTCCAGCCGGTCGGGGTCTCGTGACAGTCGATACCAAGGGATGCCGCCACCCGGTCCACGGCCCGACTCGTCGGCATGGAGCGGGCGACCCCGGCGAGACCCCCCTCATAGCCTGGCACCAGATCGGCGTTTGCGGCGAGGACGGCCAGGCTGTCGCCCGGCGACACACGCACGCCGCGGCCAAGGATCATGGCCCGGTCACCGTCACCGTCGGCGGCGGCGGCAAGATCTGGCGCTTCAGACGACATCATGTGGGCCACAAGGTCGCGGCAAGTCAGCGGATTGGGATCGGGATGAAGACCGCCGAAATCCGCCAGGGGCACCGCGTTCACCACGCTGCCCTCGGGTGCCCCCAGATTCTCCTCGAGAAGCCGGCGGGCATAGGGGCCGGTCACCGCGTTCAAGGCGTCAAACCGGATCCGGAAGCCACCCTTGAAGAGGGAGCGGATGGCATCGAAATCGAAGAGATCCGCCATCAGGTCCCGGTAGTCCGAGACCGGATCGACCACCTCCACGGTCATGCCGGCGAGCATGCCCGTTCCAGGCTTCTCGAGATTGATGTCGGCGTCTTCGGTTATGCGATAGGCCTCGATCGTCTTCGTGCGTCCGTGAATCCGGGCCGTCAGGTCGACGGGCGCCGGACCGCCGTTGGCCGCGTTGACCTTGATGCCGAAATCGCCCTCCGGACCACCGGGATTGTGACTCGCGGTGAGGAGGAGCCCGGCGGCGGCGGCGTGCCGGCGTATGAGGCACGATGCGGCCGGAGTCGACAGCAGTCCTTCCCTTCCGACCACCACGCGGGTGGCGCCGTTGGCCGCCGCCATGGAAAGGATGGTCCGGGCAGCCTCGGGCGTGAAATGGCGGCCGTCTCCTCCGAGCACCAGGGTCTGGCCGTCCAGACCGCCGAGGGTGTCGAAGACGGACTGGACGAAGTTCTCCAGGTAGCCCGGCTGCATGAAGGTCCGGGTGGTCTTCCTCAGACCCGACGTGCCCGGTTCCTGTCCGTCAATCGGCCGTGTGGCGACAGTCAGAACACGTGAACGGCGCCTCATCCCTTCCTCATCGCTACCCACACCAATGTAACATGTCCGGAACTCGCCGCTTGCCGGCGTAACGCGATACACTCTCGCCACGTGACCAAGAGAGCATCATGACCGACATCAGCGGATGCTGGGATGACGTGCATCGCGAGGCTGCACGGCTGAAGCCGCTTCATCTTCGTCAACTCTTCGCCACGGACCCCGACCGGTTCGACCGCCTGTCGGTTCGCCTTGACGACATCCTTGTCGACCACTCCAAGGAAAAACTCGATCCCCGGGCCATGGCCAGCCTCCTTGCCCTGGCGCGGGCCGCCGGGGTCGAAGCCAGGCGCGAGGAGATGTTCCGGGGAGAGACGGTCAACGTCACGGAAGGCCGCGCCGCACTCCACGTGGCGCTGAGAGGCGCCGCTGACGACGACATCGGAACTGCCGGCGGAAATGTCATGGCCGAGGTCCTGGCGATACGTGAACGCATGTTGGGCTTCGCCAGGGACCTGCGGCACGGGCTCATTGCGAGCGCATCCGGCGAACCCTTCCATGATGTCGTCAACATCGGCATTGGCGGCTCCCACCTCGGGCCGGCGATGGCGACACGGGCGCTGGCCCCCTTCCACGACGGACCGCGGCTTCATTTCGTCTCCAACGTCGACGGCGCGGACATCACGGACACGCTCAAACCCCTCGATCCTCGCAAGACCCTCGTCATCGTCGCCTCCAAGACCTTCTCGACCCTCGAGACGCTGACCAATGCCCGCACCGCACGCGCCTGGCTCGGCGATGCTGCGGCACATCAGATGGCAGCGGTCACAAGCCATCCGGCGGCGGCGCGTGACTTCGTGATCGACGATGAACGGATCTTCGGTTTCGCTGACTGGGTCGGCGGGCGCTATTCCCTGTGGTCGTCCATCGGTCTCCCCCTCGCGATTGCCGTCGGAGACGACACGTTCCGGTCCTTCCTCGAGGGCGGACGCATGATGGACCGGCATTTCCGCACGGCGCCCCTTGACGGGAATCTCCCGGTCATCCTTGCTCTCATCGGCATCTGGCGGCGCAATGCCATGGGCTGGCCGACACGGGCCCTTGTTCCCTATGACCAGCGCCTCCACCTGTTTCCCGCCTACATCCAGCAGCTGGACATGGAATCGAATGGCAAGGGGGTGGGACGCGACGGCTTACCTCTGGCGAGACCGAGCGCGCCGGTCGTCTGGGGCGGATGCGGAACGGCGAGCCAGCATTCCTTCTTCCAGTTGCTCCACCAGGGCACCGACACGGTCCCCGTCGACTTTCTTCTTGCCGCCCGGCCCCAGGAAGCCCCAGGCGACCACCATGCCATCCTGGCGGCCAATGCCGTGGCCCAGGCGGCGGCCCTTGCCTTCGGCAGGACCGCGGCCGACGTGGAGGCGGCCATGGCGGCAGCAGGTGCGTCCGCAGAGGACATCCGCCGCCTGGTTCCCCATCGCACCCTTCCCGGCGATCGCCCGTCGACGACCATTCTCTATCGCCGGCTCGATGCCATGACCCTTGGGCGCCTGGTGGCTCTCTTCGAACACAAGGCGTTCGTCGAGGGGGTCATCTGGGATCTCAACCCCTTCGATCAGTGGGGCGTGGAGTTCGCCAAGGACCTTGCGCAGCAGGTCCTGCCCATGGTGCAGGACGAGGAATGCACGGAGGAACTCGACAGTTCCTCTCGCGGACTGATCGCCCATCTTCACCAACTTGACAGGAACTGACGGGGTCACAGCACCCGGCAGAGCCTGTTGGCATCGAGCAGGGCGGCGTGAATGT
>JAJEBJ010000132.1 GCA_022822575.1 Alphaproteobacteria bacterium
GAACGAGAAGATCGTGGCGGCTCATGAGCGCCTCGAGACGACGGGTGAGGTCGCGGCGGCCGGCCTCGGCTTCAAGGAGATCAAGGGCGCTCAGGCGGTTGCCGCGGTCCGCCGCGGCCAGGAGCACAGGCTCGTCCGGTCGCCGGGGGGTGAGGCTCCTTGCCACGGCGGCGGCAAGGGAGTCGGAAAGAACGTCGGCCATCCGTGACGGATCGCCGATGTCGGCCCTGATTCGGGTGACCCTGGCTCCGAGTGCAGTGAACACCTCGCGGGTGGCGCGGGCGGCAATGCGCCGGACCACGGGATCGACGGTGGCAAAGCCGAGATCCGCTGACCAGGCGATGCGCATGTCCCTGACACCGCGTTCGAGTCCGGTGAGCACGTCGGGCGCCGGACCGGTCAGCGCATAGCCGTCGCGCGGGTCGTGACACGCCATCACCGTCAGCGCCAGGGCTGCGTCGTGCACCGTGCGGGTGATCGGGCCTACGTGCTCCAAAGTCATCATCGGGCTCGCCGGCCACACGGGCACCCTGCCGAAACTCGGCTTGAACCCGACGACACCGCAGAAACTGGCCGGTCCGCGGATGGAGCCTCCGGAGTCGGTGCCCGTGGCGATGGCGACCATGCCGGAAGCGACGGCGGCGGCCGAACCGCCGCTCGATCCGCAGGGGGTCCAGTCCGGATTCCACGGATTGCGGGTAATCCCGTGAAGCCTGCTGTCGGTGGTTCCCTTCCAGGCAAACTCGGGCGTCGTGGTCTTGCCGATGATGACCGCCCCGTGAGCCCGCAGGCGTTCCACCACGATCGCATCGTCGGGCCACGGCCCTTCGGGGGAAATGGCGAGCGAGCCGTTGAGTGTCGGCCAGCCCCGGGTCTCGGTGACGTCCTTGATGGCAACCGGGACGCCGTCGAGGTGACCGGCGGGCTCTCCCGCCGCCCATCGCCTTGCCGAGGCCCGGGCGTCGCGTCTGGCGGCCCGCGCGTCCACCAGCTGCCAGGCATTGAGGCAAGGCTCGAGCGCCTCGATGCGGCCGAGCGTGGCTTCGAGAACGTCCAGGGGAGTGAAGCGCTTGCTGCGGTAGCCCGAGACCATGGCCGCCGCGCTCACGTAGACGAGATCATCCGACATCGCTTCTCCAGATGACGGCAACGGGGCCTAGTCGACGCCCTCCCGCTTCATGATGAACCATTGCTGGGCGATGGAGAGCAGATTGTTCCACGTCCAGTAGATCACCAGTCCCGCCGGGAAGGTGGCGAAGATGAAGAGGAAGATAAGAGGCAGGAACATGAAGATCTTTGCCTGGGTGGGGTCCGGCGGCTGTGGACTGATCCTCTGCTGCAGCCACATGGTCGAGGACATCAGCAGCGGCCAGGCGCCGATCATCAGGAAGGGTGGCAGGAAGACACCGGGATCGAAGGGAAGCAGTCCGAAGACATTCCAGATTACCGTCGGATCGGGTTCGGAGAGATCCTCGATCCAGCCGTAGAAGGGTGCGTGGCGCATCTCGATGGTGACGAACAGAACCTTGTAGAGAGCAAAGAAGACCGGAATCTGCACCAGGATCGGCAGGCAGCCCGAGGCCGGGTTGACCTTCTCCTGGCGATAGAGGGCCATCAGTTCCTGCTGCATCTTCTGCTTGTCGTCGCCGAAACGCTCGCGCAGCTCCTTCATCTTCGGCGCCAGCTTGCGCATCTTGCTCATCGAGCGGTACGACTTGTTGGCCAGGGGGAAGAAGATGATCTTGATGATGACGGTGAGCGCCAGGATGGCGAGACCGAAGTTCCCGATCGCATTCTTGAGCCACAGCAGGACGAAGAAGATGGGCTTCGTGAGGAAGTAGAACCAGCCGAAGTCCACCGCCCGGTCGAAGAGCGGGATGTTGAAGGCTTCGGCATAGTCGTCGAGCTCGGTCACGACCTTGGCGCCTGCGAACAGGCGATCCTCGGCTGTAACCGTCGCGCCCGGAGCCACGCTGAGTGCGCTGCGGTAGAAGTCCGCCTGGTAGGTGTCCGTCGTTCCTCCCTGAAGATGATGGAGGAAGCGGCCGCGGAACGGATCGCTCTGGTCGGGTATCAGCGCCACGAGCCAGTACTTGTCGGTGATGCCGAGCCATCCGTTCGGGCTGTCGAACGAGATTTCCTCCGGGTCGTCAGGATCCGAAAGATCGTCGTAATCGATCTCCTCGAGGGTCTCGTTGAGGACTCCGATCAGCCCCTCGTGCAGGATGTAGAATCCCAGCGTCGGCGGCGTCCCGTACCGCTTGATCCGGCCGTAGGGAAGAAGCGAAACCGTGTTCCCGCCCTGGTTGGTGACACTCTGGGTCACGGTGAACATGGAGTGCTCGTCGATCGTGAAGGTGCGCTCGAAGAGCAGGCCCTCCCCGTTGTTCCAGGAAATCGTGACGGGTGTCTCTGGCGTCAGCGCGACATCGCCTGCCTGCCACCTCGAGGCCGAATCCGGCAGGGTCGCGCCGGAGCCCCCGTCGAGCCAGCCGAACTCGGTGAAGTAGGAGGAGGGGCCTCCCACCGGCGACAACAGGATGACGTCCGGCGAGTCCGGTCCGACCTCCATGCGGTAGTCGAGGAGTGTCAGATCGTCGATGCGCCCGCCAACAAGGGCGATGGAGCCACTCAGACTCGGTGTCCGGATGGCAATGCGGGGCGACTCCGCCAGAGCTTCGGCCCGGGTGAGTTCCCGGACGACGGGTTCCTCCACGCCGACCGAGGACGTTGAGACCTGGGGCAGGGTGGAATCGTCCTCCGTGGCGGCAAGTTCCTGCTGGCGCTCGAGGGCCTGCTGTTCCCGCTGGATTCTCGGAAGTTCGTAGAAAAACTGCCAGGCAATGAACATCAGGAGGATGATCGCCGTGGCCAGCCACACGTTCCTCTGTTCCTGGGGCATCATCGCTCGTTCGCTCTCTCGGGAACCGGATCGTAGCCGCTTCCGGCAAGGGGGTGGCACCGTGCGATGCGACGGAGCGCCAGCCAGGTGCCTCTCAGTGGACCGTGCCGGCGGACCGCTTCACTGGCATAGGCGGAACAGGTCGGCAGATAGCGGCATGACGCCGGTGTCCAGGGCGATATGCCATACCGGTAGATCAGGATGAAAGCCTGAAGCACGGATGAGGCGGCGCTTCTCATGACCGTGGTACGGCGTTCCCAAGGCGCGTGAGCGCCTTTTCGAGGTCGCCAACAAGATTGGCAAAGGGACGATCGACGGTTTCACGGCGGGCGATCAGGACATAGTCGGTCGCCCTGCGGCCGGATCGGGCGAGAACCGGAGGGGCGAGGGCTTTCAGCCGGCGTCGCGCCCGGTTGCGCAGGACGGCATTGCCGACCCTGCGGCTCGCCGTGTACCCGACACCGATGGCATCGTCTTCCCGGGGTGCTGCCTGGACGATGATTCCCGGAGTGACCGCCTTCAGTCGCGTTGCCGCCACGCGAAGATAGTCGCTTCTCCGTCTGAGGCGCACGACATCGACAGGCATGAAATCAGGCTGACAGGCGCTTGCGGCCTTTCGCACGCCGGCGCGCGAGCACGGCACGTCCGCCAACGGACTTCATGCGTGCACGAAAGCCATGACGTCGTTTCCGAACGATACGGCTGGGCTGGAATGTGCGTTTCACCGTCAGGACTCCAGGCATCGGCCGCGCACCGGACGGGGTGCGAGCGGCGGTGCTGTATAGGTGAGGGGTCGGTCGAAGTCAATGATGACATTTCCTCCCACCCGTCATGCCGCTAGTGTGTCCTAGCGATGGCCGAAGCGGGATGGCGTGCGATGGTTCAGCAATCAACAAACTTGCGGAGGTTCAGGCGACTGATCCCGGTTGTTGTTGTGGTGGCACTGCTGATCGCCCTCTTCGCCAGTGGGCTTCACAGGGAGTTCAGTTACGAGACCCTGCAGGCGCATCACGCCGAGCTGAGTGCCTTCGTCGAGGGCAACCTGGTGCTGGCGGTGGTGGTCTATGTCCTGGCTTATGCCTTCCTGACAGGCATCTCGTTTCCCGCCGCCTCCCTTGTCACCCTGCTTGGCGGCTTTCTCTTCGGCTGGCTCCTCGGGACCGTCCTGACGGTCGTCGCGGCGACGACGGGCGCGACGGCGGTGTTTCTCGTGGCCCGCACATCCATCGGCGAGGCCCTGTGGGAGCGCGTCAAGCCGTTTGCCGGCCGCATGGAGGAGGGATTTCGCGAAGGCGAGTTCAACTACCTTCTCTTCTTGAGACTGCTGCCCGTCTTCCCGTTCTGGGTGGTCAATCTCTTGCCCGCCTTTCTCGGCGTGAAGACCCGCATGTACGTCATGACAACCTTCATCGGCATCATTCCCGGCACGGCGGTCTACAACGTGATCGGTGACGGTTTGAGCGAGGTGTTCGAGACCGGGGCCGAGTTCTCCCTGGAGAATGCCGTGTCGACGGAGATCGTCGTGGGTCTGGCCGGCCTGGCCGTGATCGCCCTGCTGCCCGTGGCGGTCAGGAAAATCAGGGCCCGGCGACAGGGTTCCGGATGACGACGGACCGCGACAGCGTCGACATCTGCGTCATCGGGGCGGGTTCAGGAGGGCTCGTCACCGCCTACGCCGCATCCCACATGGGCCGCAGAACGGTGCTCATCGAGGGCATGCGGATGGGCGGCGATTGCCTCAATTTCGGTTGCGTGCCGTCCAAGGCCCTGCTTGCCGCCGGAAAGGCCGCCCACGCGATGCGTCGTACCCGGTGCTTCGGGATCGCGCCCCATGAGCCGGAGATCGACTTTGCGGCGGTCAACCGGCACGTGCACGACGTCATTGCCACCATCGAGCCCAACGATTCCGTGGAGCGCTACCAGAGTTTTGGCGTTGATGTCATCACCGGTCACGCCCGGTTTGTCTCGCCACGGTCCGTGGAGGTGGAGGGGCGGACGATCCGCGCCCGCCGTTTCGTCATCGCCACGGGATCAAGGGCGGTGATTCCTCCCATCCCCGGTCTCGATTCCGTGCCCTTGTTCACCAACGAGACGCTGTTCGACAATCAGAAGCTGCCGGAACACCTGCTTGTCATCGGCGGCGGACCGATCGGTTCCGAGATGGCCCAGGCCCATCGCCGCCTGGGCAGTCGGGTGACGGTCCTCGACATGGGTCCTCTTCTGCCCCATGACGACCCCGAGCTCACCGCTGTCGTGAAGGAGAGCATGACGGACGACGGCATCGAGATATTCGAGCACGTCGCCGTCCGGGAGGTGTCGGGAGAGGCCGGCAGGATTACGATCTCCTGCGACAGGAACGGCGAGGCCCTCGTCTTCGAGGGAACCCATCTCCTGGTGGCGGCCGGTCGGCGTCCCAACACCGCCGATCTCGGCCTTGATGCGGCCGGTATCGCACATGACCGAAGCGGCATCCGGGTGGACCGCCGGTTGCGCACCACCAACCGGCGGGTCTTTGCCATCGGCGACTGTGCCGGAGGGTTCCAGTTCACCCACCTGGCCAGCTATCACGCGGGAATCGTCATCAGGAATGCCCTGTTGCGCTTTCCGGCGAAGGTGAATCTCGGCGCCTTCCCGTGGGTGACCTACACGGATCCGGAACTGGCCCATGTCGGCCTGACCGAAGACGCGGCACGCAAGCGGCAAGGGACGGTCACCGTTCTGAGATTTCCCTGTGCGGAGAATGACCGTGCCATTGCAGAGCGCAGGACCAGGGGACTCATCAAGGTCGTAACCACACCGCGTGGCAGGATCCTGGGAGCGACCATCGTTGCCGCTCATGCCGGGGAACTGATCGTGCCCTGGGTCCTGGCGATGGGATCGGGGTTGAAGGTCGGCGCCGTGGCGGGGATGATCGCCCCCTATCCGACCTTGAGCGAAATCAGCAAGCGGGCGGCGGGTTCCTTCTATACGCCGCGGGTGTTCGGCAAGGGCATGAAGCGCCTGGCGGGCTTCCTCGCCCGCTTCGGTTGACAAGGGAGAGGCAGGTTCCATGCAGTCCATCTTCTGGCTTGCTGATACCCTTCTCAGCATCTACTTCTGGATTCTCATCCTGCACGTCATCCTGAGCTGGCTGGTTGCCTTCAATGTCATCAACGCCCGCCAGCCGTTCGTCAGCCAGATCGGCCGCTTCCTGTGGCAGGTCACCGAGCCGGTCCTGGCTCCCATACGGCAGGTCCTGCGCCGCCTGTTCGGCGATCTCGGCGGCATCGACCTCTCACCGCTGATCGCCCTCGTCCTGGTCGGCTTCCTTCGCCGCATGCTGGTGGAGATGGCGGTCTCGATTCGCTAGCCAGGCATTCATCAAGGTGCACTGTTGACGCCTCTCCGCAAGAGGTGCGGCTGGCACCCAAATCGCGACGTCTTCATTCGAATCCAGGCACCGGGACACTGTGCCATGGGCGGATAAGATCGACCGACCAGCCGGTCATCTTCGCAGGCGGCCTGCATGGGTAGCCTCAGTGCTCGGCGGGTGCTTCCTCGGTGAAGTGGAATTTCGCATGGAAGGGCTCGAGCTGCTCCCTGCCGCGGATGAAGTCAGCGGCGCGGGCGGCGATCATCTGGGTCGGCGCATTCAGGTTCGCACAGGTGATTCTGGGCATGACCGAGGCGTCGACGACACGCAGGCCTTCCATGCCGTGAACCCGCATTTCCTGATCCACCACGGCGTCGGCATCGTTGCCCATGCGGCAGGTGCATGACGGGTGATAGTCGGTTTCCAGCAGGCCCCTGATGTAGTCGAGAATGTCCTTGTCGGTTGTTGCATCCGGGCCGGGCCGGATTTCCTCGCCGCGATAGGGATCGAATGCCTTTTGTGCGATGAGTTCCCTCGCCTTGCGGATGCTCCGCACGAAACGCCGGCAGTCGTCCTCGGTCGACAGGTAGTTGAAGTGAAGCTTCGGCTTGTCTGCCGGGTTGGCGGACCGCAGATCGATGTGCCCGACACTCGTCGGACGGGACTGGTCGACATGCAGCGAGAACGCCTGGTCGAGGGCGATGCTGCCGTCGTCGCGAAAGTTCACGCCGGCCGGGCCGAAGTGATACTCGACGTCCGGGTAGTCCATCTCGTGACCGCTCCGGACGAGGCCGCCCGCCTCCCAGAAATTGGATGCCGCAGGTCCGCGCCGCGTCAGGATCCACTGCATGCCGGCCGTCAGCTGGTTGACCGGATTGAGCGCCCGGTGGATCGTCATCGGCCTTGTGCAGGCGTACTTGACGATGACAGTCGGATGATCCTGCAGGTTGCGGCCCACACCCGGAAGATCCAGCTTCACGTCGATCCCGTGCCGGCGCAGATGATCGGCCGGGCCAATGCCTGACAGCATGAGCGTCTGCGGCGAGTTGATGGCACCTCCCGAGAGGATCACTTCGCGTTCCGCCGCGACTGTCCGGCGCTCGCCGCGATGCATGAACTCGACCCCTGATGTGCGGTTGCCCTCGATCACCATCTTGTGGACCATGGCGCCGGTCAGCAGCGTGCAGTTGCTCCGCTGAAGAGCGGGCCTGAGGTGGGCCACGGCTGCGCTGCAGCGTCGGCCGTTGCGCGTGGTGCTGTCGAAGCGGGCAATGCCCTCCGGCTTGTAGGCGTTCAGGTCATCGGAGTAACCCTGATCCGACTGCCTGCCGGCTTCCAGAAAGACGTCGAAGAGGGGACTGTCAAGTTTGCCGCGCGTCGTGTTGAGCGGCCCCGATCCGCCGCGCCAGTCGCTTGCGCCCCGGTCGCTCGTTTCGCCGGCCTTGAAGTAGGGCAGGCACTGGGCGTAGCTCCATTTCGGCAGATTGAAGTCCTCGCCCCAGCGGTCGTAGTCGCGGGGATGACCGCGCATGTAGACCATGGAATTGATCGACGAGGACCCGCCGACAACCTTGCCGCGCGGCGTTTCGATGTTGCGGTCGAAGGCTTCAGGTTCGTCCTCGGTGAGGTAGCCCCAGTTGAGCTTCGGGTTCTTGTAGACCTTGTGAACACCCGCAGGGACATGGATCATCAGGCTGCGGTCCGGAGGTCCGGCCTCAAGGACCAGGACCGAGTACTGGCCGCTTTCGCTCAGGCGGTTGGCCAGGACGCAACCGGCGGACCCTGCGCCGATGATGATGTAGTCGTAGGTCGGGATTTCTCTAGATTCAACCAAGTGAGGCTCCTCCAGGGTGCTGGCTGTCCTCATGTGCCCGGTGCAGTTGCTACTGGCGCTGTCGAATGCACTCGGACGCTTCGGACAAGCCGTCGTGAAAGGAACCGAATCACCAGTCCCACGGCATCTCCACAGTACCATAGTTGCAGTCGAGGTAGCGGCGGTGGAGCTGGCGGAAGAAATCGCCGATCTGTGACGAGGTGACGCAGGTCAAGTGAGTGGCACGTTGTCCCGGGCATGGCTCTTGAAGTTGCTCGACAGGCACCAGAAACCTCTGTAACCGGACGTGCCGGTCATGATTTTGCCCTGCGGTTCGGCTACGGGTTTCGATTGTGCGGACCGCGAGTCAGGGCCTAAGGTTTAAGAAGGATCAGCTCGTTGTCGTGTGTGACACCTTCAATCCGGATGGGAACACCTGTCATGCTTCGAATGATCTCCCTGGTAGCCGTGCTGCTGTTGAGCTTCGCAAGGCCGGTATCCGCCGACGATGAGGCGGACTTGAGAGCACTTTCCGAAGCGTACATTCAGCACCCCGTCATGCAGCAGATGATGGATGAGCTCCTGTCCGAAGAGACCATGTATTCCATGGCTTTCGCCCATTTGGAGGGCACTGAAGGCGCGCTGGCCGAAGACGAGCTTGAAGCGCTGTTCGACATCATCGCGGAGGAGATGGCACGGATGCGCCCGAAGATGGAGGCGCTCATGATCACCGCTGCGACACAGACCTTCGAACTGGACGAGATTCAGGCGCTCAAGAGTTTCCTCGATACGGACGCCGGCGCGCGGGCGATGCTGAAATCCGGAACGTTCACGCAGGTCTTCTACACCAGTTCAGGAACCATGCTTCAGGAGCTGTACGAACGGATCGCGACCCGCGTCGAGACGGAACTTCTGGAATAGCGGCGCACTGACCTTCCGGCTGCAAGACTCGCCCACGTCTTCTTGCGCACCCCGTGATCCGGTCCCGGAACCGGTGGGCTGTCAGCGATCAAGCGTCCGGACCGCGAACAAGATCCGTGGATCCGGCCGACCGTGATGGTGAAGGCCGCCCTGTGGGCGTCATCGGTCAGCCCGTGACCGCCCGAGCGTGCACGATCCGTCCTTGACGGCGTGGCGCGCGGTTCACTATGGGTGCCCACGCGAAAGACAGGGACCGGAGCGGCACCATGGGCAAGGCAACGATCATTGACGGCAAGGCGGTCGCCCTGAAGGTGCGCCAGGATGTGGCGGCCCGGGTGGCGCGGCTCACGGCTGCCACCGGGGTGAAGCCCGGACTGGCCGTCGTGCTCGTCGGCGAGGACCCGGCCAGCGACGTCTATGTCCGGAGCAAGGGGAAGGCGACCCGGGAAGCGGGCATGGAGAGTTTCGAGTTCCGCATGCCGGCCTCTTCGACGGCCGAAGAGGTGCTCGCCAGGGTCGACGAACTCAATGCGTCCGATGAGGTCAACGGGATCCTGGTTCAGCTGCCCTTGCCCGACCAGGTCGACGAACACCAGGTCATCGACGCCATCGATCCCCTCAAGGACGTTGACGGTTTCCATGCCATCAACACCGGCCGCCTGTCGTCAGGCCAGGACGCCATGGTGCCGTGCACGCCGCTGGGCTGCCAGATCCTGCTGCGCGAAACTCTCGGGACGGACGGACTGAAGGGCGCCAATGCGGTGATCGTCGGCCGCTCGAACATCGTCGGCAAGCCCATGGCGCAGCTGCTTCTCCAGGATCACTGCACGGTGACGATTGCCCACTCGCGCACCCGCGACTTGCCGGACGTGGTGCGCCGGGCCGATGTCGTGGTGGCTGCTGTCGGCCGCCCGGAGATGGTGCGCGGCGACTGGATCAGGCCGGGCGCCACGGTCATCGATGTCGGCGTCAACCGCCTGGCCCGCGAGGGCGGCGGGACGCGGCTTGTCGGCGATGTCTGTTTCAGGGAGGCGGTCGAGGTTGCAGGCGCCATCACGCCGGTTCCAGGCGGTGTCGGACCGATGACCATCGCCTGCCTGCTGGTCAACACGCTCCACGCAGCGTGCCGGCAGAACCAGGTCGATGTGCCCGAAGGATGATGGCTCAGCGGCGTTTGCTGGCGAGGGCGAGGCGCAACGCATTGAGGCGGATGAACCCCTCGGCGTCGCGCTGGTTGTAGACGGCGTCCTCCTCGAAGGTGACGTGAGCCAGACTGTAGAGCGAGTGCGGTGACTGGCGGCCGGTGACCGTGACATTTCCCTTGTAGAGTGTCAGGCGCACCGTGCCGGAGACATGTTCCTGGCTGCGATCGATCAGCGCCTGGAGCATCTCGCGCTCCGGGGAGAACCAGAAACCGTTGTAGATGAGTTCCGCGTACCGCGGCATGAGTTCGTCCTTGAGATGGGCGGCCCCCCTGTCCAGGGTCACCGATTCCATCGCCCGGTGGGCGGCGATCAGGATGGTGCCTCCCGGGGTCTCGTAAACGCCACGGCTCTTCATCCCGATGAAACGGTTCTCGACCATGTCGACACGGCCTATGCCGTTGGCGCCGCCGAGTTCGTTGAGGCGGGCAAGCAGGTTCGCCGGCGACAGGTCCTGGCCGTCGATGGCCACGGCATCGCCCCTTTCGAAGCCGATCTCCACTTCCGTGGGCACGTCCGGAGCGTCCTGCGGGGACACGGTCCGCGACCAGACGTGATCGGGCGGGGCCGACGCCGGATCCTCCAGGACCTTTCCCTCGGCCGATATGTGGAGGAGGTTGGCATCGACGGAGAAGGGGGCCTCACCCTGGCTGTCGCGGGGAATTGGGATCTGCCGGCTCTCGGCATAGGCGATCAGTTTCGTGCGCGATCCAAGGTCCCATTCCCGCCACGGGGCGATCACCCTGATGTCGGGATCGAGCGCCTGGTAGCCGAGTTCGAACCGGACCTGATCGTTGCCCTTGCCCGTTGCGCCATGGGCCACGGCATCGGCGCCGGTCTCATGGGCGATCCCGATCTGGCGCTTGGCGATGAGCGGCCGGGCGATTGCCGTGCCGAGGAGGTAAACACCCTCGTAGAGGGCGTTGGCCCGGAACATCGGCCACACGAAGTTCGCGGCAAACTCTTCGCGCAGATCCTCGATGAAGATCTCCTCCACACCCATCATGGCCGCCTTGGCGCGTGCGGGCTCGAGGTCCTCGCCCTGCCCGAGATCCGCCGTGAACGTCACCACCTCGCACCTCCAGGTGTCCTGGAGCCAGCGCAGGATGACCGAGGTGTCGAGTCCTCCGGAATAGGCGAGGACGACTTTCCTGACGACGCTCATCATGACTCCTTCATGGCGAAGACATCGATCTCGATCACCATGGAATCATAGGCCAGGACCGGAAGCGGCACGCCGGTCGAGGCGGGGCCGGGGTCATGGAAATAGGAGGAGCGAATGGGCAGGTTGGCGTTGAGCGCCTCCGCGCCGCAATCGCCCTTGTAGACCGTCGTCACCTTGCACACGTCGTCGTAGCCTGCACCCAGGGCCTCGAGAATGGTGCCGATGTGGGTCATCGCCTGGTGTGTCTGGCGCGAGAGATCGTCCGGGTGAACCGCCTCGCCCTTCCGGTTGAGAGAGACCTGGCCTCCGAGGAAGATCATGTCCAGGCACTTGAGCCCGTGCTTGTAGGGGAGATGGACATGCCAGTCCCACAGGCTGTCGGGCCACACATGGGTACGTTCGAGACGCTCGCCCTTCTCGCCAAGCATGGCAACCATGGAGATCTTGATGAGGACATCGCGGTCGGCATGGCGCGGGATGGGGACGCCGGTGGCGGCCGGTCCGGGCTCCTGGAAATGTGCCGCGCAGGCAAGGGCGGCCGCCTCGAAGTCGGCAACGCCGGAGCCGCCGGCATACCAGCGGTTGATCTTGACGGCATCGTCATATCCGGCGCCGAAGTGGCCGAGGACATGCCCAACGCGCTCCATGACCAGCCGGGTCTGGGCGACGATGTCGCCCTTCGCTGCAACGAGGCCATTGTCGTCCAGGGGATACTGAGCCGACACGAAGATCATGCTGTCAGACCGCAGCCCCTCCACCCAGGGCGCGGCCAGCGGAGAGCCGGACCGTCCCGGAGCGATGTCCCTGCGTGTTGGCGTGCCATCCTTGCGGCGCATGGCATAGCCCTCGATCTCGATCGTGAGACCCTCGTAGGCAAGCCAGGGAACCGGAACGGCATTGACGGTGAGACGGCAGTCATCCGGGAGATGGCGCGCCACCATGGCGAGAACATCCGGCTCGTCGAGGGAACCATCATTGACGTAGAAGATGAGAAGCGTGACGAGGTCCTGCGGCACGCAGTCGAGGTCTTCCAGGACCCGGATGAGGTAGGCCATCGCATTGCCGGTCTGGGCCTCGATATCCCCGGGGTTGCGGACCACACCATCAGGGGTGAGATCGACCTGGCCTCCCAGCCAGACCATCGAGCCACAACGCACACCGTGCTTGTGGTTGATGGTGATCGGCCAGTTCCAGTGGTGGTCGGGCCAGCTGTGACGCTTGTCCATCGGTTCCTCACGAAGCAGGGGGCGGGGCGGAGTTCATGGCGCTACGGGCCATCTTGACGGTGTCGGACTTCAGTTGTCCGCAGGCGGCCATGATGTCCCGTCCGCGCGGACGCCGGACAGGAGCGGAGTAGCCGCCGTCATTGACGATTCCGGCGAAGGAGGCAATCCGCCTGGCCGGGGAACATTCGAAGGGCGCTCCGGGCCAGGCATTGAACGGGATGAGGTTGACCTTGGCCGGGATTCCCTTGAGCAGGCGGACCAGTTCGCGGGCATCGGCATCCGAATCGTTGACGTCCTTGAGCATGACGTACTCGAAGGTGATGCGCCGCGCATTGCCGGCTCCGGGGTAGGCGCGGCAGGCATCGAGAAGATCACCGATCGGATACTTCCTGTTGAGGGGAACGAGGCGGGTGCGGACATCGTCGTTGACCGCATGCAGGGAGACCGCAAGGTCGACTCCGAGTTCCTCGCCGCATCGCTTCATCATCGGCACCACGCCCGCGGTCGACAGCGTGATGCGCCGGCGCGACAGTGCGATGCCCTCGGGATCCATGACAATGGAAAGCGCGGTCTTGACGTTGTCGAAATTGTAGAGCGGCTCTCCCATACCCATCATGACGATGTTGGAAAGCAGCCGTCTGCCGTCCAACGGCGCCGGCCATTCGTCCAGGGCGTCGCGGGCGAGCATGAACTGGCCGACGATCTCTCCGGGCTCCAGGTTGCGCACGAGACGCTGCGTTCCGGTGTGACAGAACCTGCAGGTCAGCGTACAGCCGACCTGGGATGACATGCAGAGCGCGCCGCGATCGTCCTGCGGGATGTAGACGCTCTCGACGAGGTGGCGCTGGTCCATGCCGAGCAGCCATTTCATGGTCCCGTCCGCGCTCTTCTGGTGGCGCACCACCTCGGGGCGGTCGAGACAGAAGGACGCCGCAAGTCTCTCGCGCAGGGCGCCCGACAGGGACGTCATGTCCGCGAAATCGGTGACCCCGCGACAATAGATCCAGTGCCAGAGCTGCTTGACGCGAAACGGAGCCTCACCGAGACCGGCAACGATGTCAGCGAGTTCGCTCCGGTCCAGCCCGATGAGATTCCCTGGGGCACCTGTCATTCGGCGCAGGTCTGGCTGATGGCCTCATAGGCAGCCGTGAAGCCCAGCAGCGAATAGGTATCGGTGGTTACGGTGCCCCGCCAGGAACGCCCCTCGATGACCATGCGGACACCGGCCTTCATGGCGGTCACGAGGTCCCTGTCATCATGGCGGGTGAATGCCCATGCGCTCTCGCCCTCGCCGAACAGGGTGAAGGTCTCGTTCCCGATCATCACCGTGACCGGAGCATTCTCCATGTAGTTGTAGCCCGTGCGGACCTGGACGACATCCCGTTCGCCCGCCGGAGAACGATGCGTGACGAGTATCCAGATGTCGCCACGCTGGGTGTAGTTGCCTTCCGCCTTCGTCGGCTGGCTGGCGATGAAGCAGACGAGCGTGTCGCCATCGTTGTAGCCGAAGGCCGACCAGTCCCGGAAGGTTCCCAGCGATCTTGGCTCCTCGGCCCCGGCTTCAGGCCCCGGCACGAGGATCGCGAGAACCAGCAGAAAGCTCGTGAAGATGCGCGAACTCAGGTTCATGACAGCCATTCCGTCCCGTGTCGTGGTTGTGGGTGTCGTCGCCAGGCGAAATCCATAGCACAGATCATCCCGTTGATTCACGTCCGCCCCTGCCAGGCCCATCTCTGTCACATGCCGCGAGGCAATGTGTGGCGAAATTCAGTCCCTCAGCGCTTGCAGGTTCTCGAAGAGGCTCAGGGATTCGGGATTGGCGAGGGCTTCGGTGTTGGCCACCGGCCGCCCGTGAATGACGTGACGCACGGCGAGCTCACTGATCTTGTTGGACCGGGTGCGCGGGATGTCGGCCACCGCAATGACGCGTGCCGGCGTGTGGCGGGGAGAGGCGTGGGTACGGATTCGCTGGCGAATCCTGGAGACGAGGTCGTCGTCGAGTTCATGGCCCGGCTGCATGACCACGAAGAGAATGATTCGGACGTCGCCAGCGACATCCTGGCCGACGGCAAGGCTTTCCTGGATTTCCTCGAAGATGTCCACCTGGCGGTAGATCTCGGCCGTGCCGATGCGCACGCCTCCGGGATTGAGCACGGTGTCGGAGCGCCCGTGTATGACGGCGCCGCCGGCGGCGGTGATTTCGGCCCAGTCACCGTGCCGCCAGACGTCATCGAAGGTGTCGAAGTAGGCCTGGTGGTAGAGGCTGCCGTCGTCGTCGTTCCAGAATCCCACCGGCATGGAAGGGAATGGCCGCGTGCACACGAGTTCACCCGCCTGGCCGGCGGGCAGGCTGTTGCCGCGGTCATCGAAGATGTCGACCGCCATGCCGAGACCGCGCGCCTGGATCTCCCCGCGGCGCACGGCGCCCTCGGGGTTGCCGAGAACGAAGCAGGAGACGATGTCCGTTCCGCCGGAGATCGACGCCAGCTGAACGTCCGCCTTCACGTCGCGATAGACATAGTCGAAGCTGCCTGGCGCCAGGGGCGAGCCCGTGGAGAGAACGAGACGGAGATCCTCGAGATCGTGGCCCGCCGCCGGCCGGATTCCCTCCTTCTCGATGGCCGCGAAGTACTTTGCCGAGGCGCCGAATGCGGTGAACCTCTCTTCCTGACAGAAGTCCCAGAGGACGTTGCCGTCCGGCGATGCCGGATGGCCCTCGTAGATCGCCAGGGTTGCCCCTGTTGCCAAAGCGCTCACCTGCCAGTTCCACATCATCCAGCCACAGGTCGAGAAGTAGAACAGTCGGTCTCCGTCGCCGAGGTCGCAATGCAGCCGATGTTCCTTGAGATGCTGGAGAAGGGTGCCTCCATGGCCGTGGACGATGCACTTGGGCGCACCCGTGGTACCAGACGAATAGAGGATGGCAAGTGGGTGATCGAACGGCACCTGCTCGAAGTCGATGCCGTCGTGGGATGTTGCCATTACCTCCTGCCAGGTCACGGCATCCCGCAGACCCTGTGTACCGCAGGCCTGGTCCACCCAGGGGACGACGACGACATCTTCGATGCCGGGCATGGCCTCCAGAATCTCTGCCACCCTGGACCTGCTGTCGAATTTGCGGCCGCCATAGGAATAGCCATCGGCGGTGATCAGCACCTTCGGGTCGATCTGGCCGAAGCGGTCGAGGACGCCCCTGGTTCCGAAGTCCGGTGACGAGGACGACCACACGGCACCCAGACTGGCCGTCGCCAGCTTGGCGACAATCGTCTCGGGCAGGTTGGGGAGATATGCCGCAACACGATCGCCACGGTGGATCCCCTGATTGACAAGCCAGGCACTCATGGCCGCGACGGCGTGGTGGAGTTCGCGGAAGGTCAGGGTGCGCCGGCGGCCGCCCTCTCCGCGGCACACGATGGCCAAGGTGTCATCGCGTTTCCAAAGCAGGTTCTCGGCATAGTTGAGGCGGGCTCCGGTGAACCAGCGGGCCCCGGGCATGGCGTCTCCATCGTCGAGGACCGTCTCCCAGGTCCGGGACGCCCTGACACCGGCGAACTCCCAGACGAGCGACCAGAAGGAGGCCCTGTCGTCGATGGACCAGCGCCACAGCGACTCGTAGTCCGGGAATGTCCGCCCGCTTGCCTCTTCGGCCAGGCGCCGGAACTGCCTCAGGGCCGTTGCCTCCCGGCGCTCCTCGCCAGGGGACCAGAGAATGTCGTTCATCAACTTGCGGGCGCTCCCGATTTCCTGGCCGCGCGGTCCATGAAGCGGGCCATCGTGACGTCGCGTCGCGTGATGCCGCCGGCATCGTGGCTCGTCAGGGTGACGTCGACACGGTTGTAGACATTGAACCACTCGGGGTGGTGATCGACGACATCGGCGTAGACGGCGACGCGAGCCATGAAGCCGAACGCCGTCATGAAATCACTGAAGCGGAAGGTCCTTTCCAGCGCGTCCCCGCCCTCGGACAAGGTCCAGTCCTCCAGGGAGGCGAGCGCCTCCCGGAGCGCTGCCGGCGAAAGTGTGTCTGCCATCGAACGTGTCCTCGCCTTTCGAACCGGATTGTCCGGCGAGTTGGCCGTTTCGGCAAGAGAGGCTATGGTCCGGGGCCCATGACGCGACGTTTCGGTCCAGCTCCCGACGCCGAGGAGATTGCGGCGATCGCCAGTGATGCGATCGCCATGATTCCCGACAACCTGAAGGCCCGCATCGAAGGCATCGCCATTCTCGTGACCGAGTTCCCCGAGGCCGATGTCCTGGACTCCCTTGGCATCGACAGCGAGTTCGGTCTCCTCGGTCTCTACCAGGGCATCTCCCTCGACCAGGCCTCCGGCCACGATGTGATGGACGACCTCAACCGCATCTACCTCTACCGCCGTCCGCTCCTCGATGCCTGGGCCGAAGGCGACGACTCCCTCGAGGATCTCGTGCACAACACGATCATCCACGAGATCGGCCACCACTTCGGCCTGTCGGACGACGACATGGAACGCCTCGAAAGCGAGTGATGACGCAAGACGTAGCTACAGGGCGTCCTCGGCGCGCAGCATGCGGATCGCATCACGAACCGCTTGCACCGTCACGTCGACCTCGGAGCTCTCCATGACGCCCGACACGTAGCCACCGGGGGTTCCCCCCATGGTGACGCCGCCCAGCATCATGGCGAGATCGAACCGGGTGGCGAGTGGTTTCGGCAGGTGCAGCAGGTCGTCGGGCGAGACGCTGGAACCATCAAAGGAACCCGGCACCACGTCGAGGCGCCGGGGATTGAGAAAGATGTGGAAGGACGAATGGGTTCCATAGGCGGCCCAGGAGACACCGGCCTCGCTGACGACGCGGTTGATGCCGTCCCGGAGCGCGGCTGCCGTGGCGCTGGCGCGCGCGCAAACTGTGCCGTCGGCGATCTGGCCCAGGGCGGCGATGCCTGCGGCGGCCGAAAGGGGGTTGGCATTGAAGGTGCCGAAGTGATCGACCTTGATGCGGCCATCCCGCCGAGTGGCCTCGAAATCGAGCATGTCCATCACGTCCTGCCGTCCGGCCACCGCGCCGCCGGGAAGACCGCCGGCCAGGATCTTTGCCAGGGCCGTGAGGTCGGGCGTGATGCCGAGTGCCTTCTGGGCACCGCCCGGTGAGACGCGAAATCCGGTCACGACCTCATCGAGGATGAGGAGCGCTCCGTGACGTTCCGTCTCGTCACGCAGGAGCCGAACGAAGTCCGGATCGACCGGAACCCGGCAGAACGTGGCGCCCGTCGGTTCGATGATGGCAGCGGCGATGTCGTCATGGGCGCGGAACGCTTCACGGAGCGCGGCGTGGTCACCGGCCTCGACGACGACGAGATCCTCCTCGATTCCCGGGACGACGCCCGCTGCATCAGCGCCGCCGCTCGAGACCCGGGCTGAGGCGACATGGTCGTGCCAGCCATGAAAATGATGGGTGAATCGGAGTATCTTGCGCCTGCCCGTGAACGCGCGGGCGAGGCGCAGGCACATCAGGGTTGCCTCGGTGCCCGAGGAGACGAACCGTACGCGTTCCGCCGAGGGCACGAGGTCGCAGACCAGGCGGCCCCAGCGGACTTCCGCCCTGTGACCGGCGCCGAAATGGGTACCCTCGCCAACGGCCTGCCTCACCGCCTCGACGACGGCCGGGTTGCCGTGTCCGAGGATGAGCGAGCCGTGGCCGCCAAAGAAATCGACATACTCGTTGCCGTCAACATCCCACTTGCGGCTCCCCTGGGCATGATCGACGTAGAGTCCGTACGGTTCCCTGTACCGGGAATCGTGTGTCACGCCACTGGGAAAGATCCCGCCGGCCTCGCCTGCGAGGTCGCGCGAACCCCTGGTTTTCTCCAGCCAGGCGGCAACGATCGGTGAATTGGTAGGCATGTCGGGCATCGGGCTCACACGTCTCTGATTCCGGTCATGGTATCGCCAGGCCGGCACCCATAGAACACCTCATGACGGATTTCGGCACCTTGCCATCGGCCACGACGGAGCAGGTCAACACGGTGTCATCGCAAACGTCATGAACGGGAGGATCGGGGCAGCGGTTCACAGTGCCTGCAGAACAACAACCGGACGTCCGGGCTGTTCGTCGTGTGTGGCCGATCGCCGTGGCACAGGGTGGCGATGTGCCGCCGCCTGTCGTCGTCATCACCGAAAAATCCGTGGAGCGCATATCGGCCCCGCTGAAGAG
>JAJEBJ010000075.1 GCA_022822575.1 Alphaproteobacteria bacterium
GGCAGGCCGAGAACGCGGTGCGAAAGCGCTCAAGTCGCAACAGCACCATACGATCCCCAGGTGGCTGCTGGAACATCTCACAGATTGCGACGGTATGCTTCACCTGGCACGAAAACACCCAAGAACGTCCTTCAGGAGCAAGCCATCAAACGTCTTCAGAAGAAGGGGCTGTTACGCAGCGAAAGAAGTGAGGGAGTCGTGAGAGTCAGGAATCATAGCTCAGGCGGAGGATCTGTTCCTTCCCTGTGTGAAGAACGTTCTCCGTACGGCAAGCGTGGCGATCGCTGAGAGCAGGATGTCCGGTATCAAGTCGATTCAAGACGACATCCAAGCCTGATCGCAGGGTCTTCCGGGGCAACGGTGGATGCCGCCTGGCGAAGGGGATGGGCGACGAATGGGTGAATGACTCCCAGCTTTGCGCACACATGACCGTGGAGACTTGCCATCCCCGAACCTCGCTTCGAACAGCAGGCATCCTGGCCCCCGCCCTAATTCAGCCTCTTCAAGCGCCCGCCTTGCGATGCCGTGATCCATGACTCCCATGCGCCGACCCCCACACCACCGCCGGATCCAGCGGCGGGCCGGGGCGCGTACCGCAATCCCATCTCCTCGCCGCCTTGAGCACCCCTGCCTGAGCGCGGGCGTGGCCCTGATCCGCTGGCCAGGCTGAATGGTCGCGAAATGGGTGCTCATAATGTGTTCACTTGGCGGTGAGTGGATACTTGTTCGGTATCGATCTCCGTGGATCAGCCTGTTGGGACAATGTGGGTTTTGATTGCGGGGGCAGGATTTGAACCTGCGACCTTCAGGTTATGGCCTGAAGGCGATCTCCGGCTGCCGACGAATCGCATGTCAATCGGGCGCATGTGGTCCGGAAGCCGGCCAAACCAGGGTGAGCTTCCTGCCATGTGTTGTTGACTCGGGGCTGCCGACACGTGGTGTCGAGCCGGTCGATGAGACTGCCTGTTGATCCGATTCTGTCGCGAGGGCACACCAGCGGGCCTGGACGGACAACAACGTCGGCAGATGAGCCGCAAAGCTGTGCGCTGGCCCAATCAGGGCCGGTCAATCCACGATGCCTAGAGGCGAAACTGGTTGCCGAGATAGACCTCGCGAACGATGCTGTGGGCGGCCACGTCTTCGGGCGGGCCCTCCATGAGGATGGCGCCCTCGTGGAGGATGTAGGCGCGGTCGACGATGCCGAAGGTCTCGCGCACGTTGTGATCGGTGATGAGGACGCCGATACCGCTGTCCTTGATTTGGGCCACCAGTTCGCGGATGTCGCCGAGTGCTATGGGGTCGATCCCGGCAAGCGGTTCGTCGAGCAGCATGATGGAGGGACGGGAGGCAAGGGCGCGGGCGATTTCAACGCGCCGTCTCTCTCCCCCGGAAAGAGCCACGGCGGGAGTGCGGCGCAGGTGTGATATCGAGAACTCGGCGAGAAGCAAGTCGAGCATGGCCTCACGGACATTGTAGTCGTCCTCGACAACCTCGAGAGCGGCCCTGATGTTGGCCTCGACCGACAGGCCACGGAAGATCGAGGCTTCCTGCGGCAGGTAGCCGATGCCGAGGCGCGCCCTCCGGTACATCGGCAATCCCGTGACGTCGTGGCCGTCGAGCATGATCGTGCCGGCATCGGCCGCCACCAGGCCCGTGAGAAGGTAGAAGCAGGTCGTCTTGCCCGCGCCGTTCAGTCCGAGGAGGCCCACGACCTCGCCGGCATGCACGTTCAGACTGACATTGCGGACAATGGGACGCTTGCGATAGCTCTTGGTCAGGTTGGAAGCGACAAGACCCCGGTTGTGACTGACCAGGACAGGTCCGCTCTCATGGGTCGCGCTCACTGATCGCCTTCTTCAACAGCGCTCAGCAGAATGTTCACCCTTTCCTCTCCGCCGACGATGTTGACCTGGCCATTCTTCAGGTCAAGCGTCACCTTGGTGCCCGTCAGAACCGCATCATCGTTCACCAGTCGCACATTCTCCTCAAGGACGACCACACCCGCCGCCACCGACCACAGACCGGCATCGCCATGCGCTGTCCCGTCGTCGGTGAGAACCACGACATCGCCGTTCGCCCGGATGGACTCGACCCGATTGCCGTCTCCGTCGTCCTGGTAATGCACGACCATGGTATCGGCGCGTACGGTCAACTCGCCCTGCATGACCTGGACGCTGCCGTTCAATGTGACATCCCGCGACTCCGAATCGACATCGAGGCTGTCAGCCGACACCTCGATCGGCTCACCGCTGTTGTAGTCGCTGATCGAGAACATCTGTGCCGTTGCCGGCAACACCGGAAGAAGACCAAGAACACCAATGACCACGAAGCTCTCGAGTTTGTTCATGGCAGGCTCTCGAGTTGAACGCCGGAGAGTACCGTCCAGGACACGTGACACATGGTCACAGGCACCCCGGACGGGAATTCTTCCACGAGGTATAGTGGAAATTGGTCATCAATTCCACCCGTGAATGTGTCCCCATCGTCTGTATCCTACCCGACGGACCGCTGGTGCTTCAAGGAATTCTTGACCGCGACCCTGACGCTGATCCTCCAACGCCGCATGGAAACCTGTCAATCCTCCGGATTGAGGAGAATCTCGACGTCACCGGAAAACGTGAACTTCCCGCCATGGTCGCTGACCTCGAAACCCTCCGCCTCGAGGTCTCCCGACGGTCCGGTGCCCTTGACCATGGCGTCGCTGCGCGCCATCCCCTTCTCCAGGTCGATGAGAACGCGTTCGCTTTCCAGGCGATATCCACTGCTGGACGAGACCTGAACGGAAGATTCGAGAGTGAGCACCTGGCTCTTCTGTTCAAAGTAGCCGCCGTCGGCCCGCAAGGACGTCCATTCCCCGTCACCGACCGTAATGGAACCGCTCACGCCCTCGAGAAACACCTTTTCACCCCTCTCCGAATCATGCCAGGCCCTTTCGGCGTTAATCGTGAAGGGCCGGCCGTCGCTGTCCGTTCCAAGGAACCTGACATTGGTCATGGTCGAGCGCTCGGCCGTCGGCTGTTCAAGTCCACTGATCGGGATCACATCGGGCAACTCGATGATGTTGAAGGTCGGCCACATCAGCAGAAAGGCAGCCAGGGCAAGGGCACACAGCGGCAACAGCCAACGCAGAAGGCGGACAATGCGCGTGTAGCGCAGCAGGGAGCGGTGCCGGGGATGCGGCAGGACGTCTTCGGGAGCAAGGCCGTCTGCAGGGGGATGGGCCATCGGATCAGTGGTCCATGATATCCGGTTCGTTCCAGCCCAGAAGATCGAGTTCGGCGCGGGTCGGGAGAAAGCGGAACAGGGCCTCGGCCAGCTCCGCGCGCCCCTCGCGCTCCAGCCGGCGGTCAAGTTCCGCCTTCAGCCGATGGAGGTGGAGAACGTCCGCAGCAGCATAGTCAAGCTGCCGGTTCGAAAGTTCTCCCGCACCCCAGTCGCTGCTCTGCATCTGCTTGGAGATGTCGACTCCGAGGAGTTCCTTGCACAGGTCCTTGAGACCGTGACGCTCGGCAAAGGTACGCACCAGACGGGAAGCAATCTTGGTGCAATAGACGGGCGACACGACGACGCCCATGTGGTGGCGGATCGCCGCAAGGTCGAACCGGGCAAAGTGAAAGATCTTCAGGGTGTCCGGATCCGTCAGGAGCGCGCGCAATCGCGGCGCTGCGAGATCGCCCCTGGAAAACTGCACGAGATGGGCATTGCCATCACCACTGGAAAGCTGGATGAGGCACAGACGGTCACGGAAGGGCTTGAGACCCATGGTTTCGGAGTCGACAGCGACCGTGGCCCCGAGATCAAGACCGGAGGGAAGATCTCCCTGATAAAGAAGGTTGGCCATGTGAAAGCCGGGGTGGAAGAAGGCTGACCCGCCACACCTGCGAACCCGGAGAGGCGCCGGACTGACAGGCGATCAGGGCATGCCAAGGCTAACCGCGCCTGCCCGAAGGAACAAGGTCGGGTGGCGCTGGTGCCCAGGAGAAGACTCGAACTTCCACGGGGTCTCCCCCACAGGTACCTGAAACCTGCGCGTCTACCAATTCCGCCACCTGGGCACGACGCCTCTCCTAGTGGGCGCAGGGGAAACCTGTCAAGTGGCAACACCCTCCTGGGCAATTGACGCCTTGCCCTCGAGGCTCAATCATCCGCAGCCGGTGTTGCTGGAGGTTTTCATGGCAGTTGGGACGGTTGTTGTCTTCGGCGGTTCCGGGTTCATCGGGCGCTATGCCGTCCGCAGGCTGGCCGCCGGCGGCTGGCGGGTCATCATTGCCGTGCGCCGGCCAGGCAGGGCCGCCTTTCTGCAAACAGCCGGAGATGTCGGGCAGATCGTTGCCGTCGCCACCGACATCACCGACCCACGTCAGGTCAGCGAGCGCATCGAAGGGGCCGACGCAGTCGTCAACCTTGTCGGCATTCTTCACGAAAGGGGCCAGCGCACCTTTGCCAGACTGCATGCCGGGAGCGCCGACGACATCGCCCGGGCGGCCGCGGCAGCAGGGGTGCGTTCCATGGTCCATGTCTCGGCCATCGGCGCCTCGGACCGTGCGCCATCCTCCTATGCCCGCTCGAAGGCATCCGGCGAGAACGCGGTGAGGGCAGCCATGCCCCATGCGGTCATCCTCCGGCCGAGTATCGTCTTCGGACCGGAAGACGGCTTCTTCAACCTGTTCGGCCGCCTGGCAGCCCGCTCTCCGGTCATCCCTCTTTTCGGCGGCGGTGCGACACGGTTCCAGCCTGTCTATGTCGACGATGTCGCGGCGGCGATCGTCGCCGCGCTCGGCGATGACGATGCCCGGGGACGAACCTTCGAACTCGGCGGCCCCGTGGTCTCGACCTTTCGCCATCTCATGGAGTTCATACGCCGCGAGACCCGCCGACGTGTCCTGCTCCTGCCGCTGCCCTTCGTCGCGGCACGCCTCACGGGACGCCTCCTCCAACTCCTGCCGCAGCCGCCGCTCACGCACGATCAGGCCCTGCTTCTCGAATCCGACAATGTGGTGGCCCCGGACGCCGCCACCCTGAAAGACCTCGGCATCGAGGCAACCACCCCCGAACTGGTGGTGCCGTCCTATCTCGCCCTCTATCGCCGTGGCGGCGGCGCTCCGGAGCAGGGGTCCGCTTGAGATCGAACCGGCTGCCGCAACATCAGGCGTGGAAGCCGGTGACGCGGGATTCGGTCACAGGAACATCAGCGAACCACTGTCCGGAATCGGCGATTCGGGAGTCATGCCAAACTGTCCCCGTCATCAGGCACGGCCTCGACCTGCTGCGGGACGGCCAGGACTACAGGTGGAGCCAGGCCAGAAGCAGGACGGCGAGAAGCACGCGGTAAATGACGAAGGGAGTGAAGGAGGCCCGGGCCAGCCACGCCATGAAGAGGCGGATGGTGATGAGGGCGGCGCCGAACGAGAGGATCGCCGCCACCAGAGACGGACCTGTCAGGGACGTGTCGCCCGATGCGATCATGTCGCCGGCCGACAGCAGCACGGCGGCACCGATCACCGGAATGGAGAGCAGCATCGAGAAGGTGGCGCAGTCCGACCGGCGGTAACCGAGAAACCGGGCTGCCGTGATGGTGATCCCGGCGCGGCTCGTTCCGGGGACAAGAGCGGCCACCTGGAAAAGGCCGATCACCACCGCGCCACGCCACGTGAGGTCTTCGAGCGGGCGCGCGGCCCCGACGAGCCTGTCGGCCGCGAGGAGCAGAAGCCCGAACCCAAGGGTCGTCCAGGCAATGAGCACCGGATCCCGCAGCATGTCCGTACCCGAGGCATGGAGCACGAAACCCGCTCCGCCCACCGGCACTGTCGCCAGGATGATGAGAGCCAGGAGACGGCGGTCGGCAACCTCCCTGCCCCTCAAGAGGCGGACAATCTCCTTGCGGAAATACATGATGACCGCCAGCAGCGTGCCGCCGTGGACGGCAATGTCGATCTTCAGCCCCTGGTCCGGCCAGTCCAGCACGTTCGAAGCGAGAACCAGATGACCTGACGAACTCACCGGAAGGAATTCCGTGATGCCCTGGACCAGGGCGAGCACGACCAGCTGCAGCCACGTCATGGCGCGCACACCTGAAGCGGCCACGGATTGATGGCGCCGGTCATGCTCGATCCATCGTGCGTCGGGAACGGTGACCCCGGATCATGCATGGCGTGCCCACCGCAACATCAAGATCATGGGGTTCCTGCCAGACATGGTTCAGCATATGGAAGAAAAAGGACTTCATAAAGGTCAGTAACACTGACTATAATTGGCATGCTGCACGCTCCTGGCATCCTGACTGGAAAAGAACAGGTGACTGTGGTGCAAAATTATGGCATAGTAGCTGACCTATCTCCTCGCATCAGGCGTCATGACCCTTCTTTCCTTTGTCGACGTGCCGCAACAGCGGCCCTACAGGCGTCTCGCTCGCGAGCGCCGCCACGACTTTCGCGAAATCTACGACGAGTTCATTCCCGACAGCGCCGTCACCCAGTCCTCGCGCTGTTCGCAGTGTGGCGTCCCGTTCTGCCAGATTCACTGCCCGCTGCACAACAACATCCCCGACTGGCTGGCGCTGACCGCCGAGGGCCGGCTCGAGGAGGCCTATGCCATCGCCTCGGCCACCAACACGTTCCCGGAAATCTGTGGCCGCATCTGTCCCCATGACCGGCTTTGCGAGGGCAACTGCGTGATCGAGAAGGGATTCGAGTCGGTGACCATCGGCACCATCGAACGCTTCATCACCGAAACGGCCTTTGACAATGGCTGGGTGCGTGGTCCCGAGCCGGTGAGCGAACGCGGCCAGTCCGTGGGCATCGTCGGCGCCGGACCCGCCGGACTCGCGGCAGCCGACAGGCTCCGGCGCCATGGGTACCGGGTCGAGATCTATGACCGGCACGACCGGGCCGGCGGCCTGCTGATGTATGGCATCCCCGACTTCAAGCTTGAAAAGCACGTGGTCTCGCGTCGCGTTGACCTGCTTCTCGAAGGCGGCGTCATCTTCCATCAGCGAGCCGACATCGGACGCGACCTTTCCTTCGCCGACCTGCGCACCCGCCACGATGCCGTGCTGCTCGCCACCGGTGTCTACAAGGCGCGCGACATCCGGGCTCCCGGGGTCGGCCTCGATGGCATCGTCCCCGCCCTCGATTACCTCATCGCCAGCAACCGCCGCGGCCTCGGCATGGACGTCGCTGGTCCCGATGCCGCCGGACACCGCGTCGTTGTCGTCGGCGGTGGCGACACGGCGATGGACTGCGTGCGCACGGCCGTGCGCCAGGGCGCCAGGGCCGTCACCTGTCTCTACCGCCGGGATCGGGACAACATGCCCGGCAGCCAGAGGGAGGTGAGCTACGCCATCGAGGAAGGAGTCATCTTCGAGTTTCTGTCCGCCCCGGAAGCCTTTGCCGGTGACGACCGGGTGGCCACGGTGAGGGCGTCGCGCATGCGACTCGGCAACGCCGACAGCGACGGCCGCCGCCAGCCACTGCCGGTCGAGGGCACCGGCTTCGGTGTTGAGGCAACACTTGTGCTCAAGGCCCTGGGGTTCGATCCCGAGCCGGTCGCGGAGATGTTCGCGCTCGACGACCTCGAAACCGAAACCGACGGCACCGTGAAGACTGCCGGATTCTCGGGCAGGACCAGCGTGCCAGGAGTGTGGGCCGCCGGCGACATCGCACGCGGTGCATCCCTGGTGGTGTGGGCAATCCGTGACGCGAGGCAGGCGGCCGATTCCATTCACCAGGAGCTGAGCGGACCATGAGCGACCCCTGCCGGACTGTCGAACGGTCCCGCCTCGAACGATACGGACTCTACGATCCCTCCTTCGAGCACGATTCCTGCGGTGTCGGATTCGTGGCCGCCATCGATGGCACCCCCGGACGCAGGGTGGTGGAAGCGGGCATTGCCGCCCTCAAGGCAGTGTGGCATCGCGGCGCGGTCAGCGCCGATGGCAAGACCGGTGACGGCGCCGGAGTCCAGGTCCAGATCCCCCAGGGTTTCTTCAGGGAGCACATCGAGCGCACGGGACATGAACCGGGAAACGGCCGCCTGGCGGTCGGCATGATCTTCCTGCCGCGCACCAACCTTGCGAACCAGGAAGCCTGCCGGGCGATCGTCGAATCCGAGATCCTCAAGTTCGGGTATCGCATCTTCGGCTGGCGCCAGGTCCCCATCGACAGCACGGTGATCGGCGAGCGCGCCAGCGCGGCACGCCCGGAGATCGAGCAGATCATGATCGCCAGCGAGGACACCCTTGCCGAGGACCGTTTCGAGAACGATCTCTACATCATCCGCCGCAAGATCGAGGCCCGCGTGCGCGAGGCAGAGGTGACCGGATTCTACGTCTGTTCGCTGTCGTGCCGTTCGATTGTCTACAAGGGCATGTTCGTCGCCGAGCAACTGTCCAACTTCTATCCGGATCTCTCCGACGACCGCTTCGTTTCCAGCTTCATCGTCTTCCACCAGCGCTACTCCACCAACACCTTCCCGACGTGGGATCTCGCCCAGCCCTTCCGCATGCTCGCCCACAATGGCGAGATCAACTCGCTGCGCGGCAATGTCAACTGGATGAAGAGTCACGAAGCGCGCATCGGCCATGATGCCTTTGCCGAGCATCTCGATGTCATCAAGCCGGTCATCGCGTCCGGCGCCTCCGATTCGGCAGCGCTCGATTCAGTCTTCGAGCTCCTGGTGCGCGCCGGACGTTCGGTGCCGCTGGCGAAGACCATGCTGATTCCGGAAGCCTGGGAACACAATGCGCGGCTGTCGCAGGAAGTGCGTGCACTCTACCTCTACTGCAACACGGTGATGGAGCCCTGGGACGGTCCGGCGGCCATCGCGGCGTCGGACGGCCGCTGGGTCGTCGCCGGCATGGACCGCAACGGCCTGCGCCCCATGCGTTACTCGCTGACCCGGGACGGCCTGCTCATCGTCGGCTCCGAGACCGGCATGATCCCGGTGCCCGAGCACAATCTCGACTACTGCGGCCGCCTCGGGCCAGGCGCCATGATTGCCGTCGACCTGGCCGGGGGACGGCTCTTCACGGATGCCGACATCAAGGAACACCTGGCCGCCAATCAGCCCTACGCGCGGTGGATCGGCAACATCACCCATCTCGACGACCTCCAGTGCGGCGGCGACGGGGCGATGGCCCATGGCGGAGACGCCGAGCTGAGATGGCGTCAGCACGCCGCCGGATTCTCGTTCGAGGACCTGGAACTCATCCTGCGCCCCATGGTCGAGGAAGCGAAGGAGGCCGTGGGCTCCATGGGCGACGACACGCCGCTTGCGGTGCTGTCAGGCCACTACCGCGGCCTGCATCACTTCTTTCGCCAGAACTTCAGCCAGGTCACCAATCCACCCATCGATTCACTGCGCGAACGCCGGGTCATGACCCTCGTCACGAGGCTTGGCAATCTCTCCAACATTCTCGATCAGGACGAAAGCCAGACCCGTATCCTGCAACTCGCCTCGCCGGTTCTCGACAATGCCCGTTTCTCCGCGATGCGACGCCATCTCGGGAAGGGCGCAGAGGTGGTCGACTGCACCTTTCCGGCGAAAGGGGATGATCCCGACGTGTTGGGCGACGCCATCACGCGCATTCGCCGGGAGACCGAGGATGCGGTCCGCGGCGGCTGCGAACACATCATCCTGACCGACGAGATGAGTGGTCCGGACCGGGCCGCCATGCCGATGATTCTCGCCGCCGGCGCCGTGCACAGTCACCTCGTGCGCCAGTCGCTGCGGACCTTCGTGTCACTCAACGTACGCTCGGCCGAGTGCCTCGACGTGCACCACTTTGCCGTGCTCATTGGCGTCGGATCGACAACGGTGAATGCCTACCTTGCCGAGGAGAGCATTCGGGCACTCCATGGGCGCGGTCTCTTTGGCGGCTACAGCCGGGCCGAGTGCGTTGCCCGCTACGTGAAGGCGGTCGACGACGGTCTCCTGAAAATCATGTCCAAGATGGGAATCGCCGTCATCTCGTCCTATCGGGGCGGCTACAACTTCGAGGCCATCGGTCTCTCGAGGACCCTGGTCGCCGAGTTCTTTCCCGGCATGCCGGCCAAGATCTCGGGAATTGGATTGAGCGGCATCCAGAAACGCACCCTCAAGCTCCACCACGAGGTCCATGGCATGGCGGCACAAACGCTGCCGATCGGCGGTCTCTACCGCTTTCGCCAGGGCGGTGAGGCCCATGCCTGGGAGGGCCGGCTGATCCACACCCTGCAGAACGCCGTGGCAAGCGACAGCTGGCAGCTCTACCGCCGCTACGCGGAAGGGCTCCACGCACGGGAACCCTTCAGCCTGCGCGACCTCCTGGAGTTTGATGATCGCAATGACCCTGTCGACATCGATGACGTGGAGTCCATTACCGAGATCCGCAAGCGATTCGTCACTCCCGGCATGTCGCTTGGCGCCCTGTCGCCGGAAGCGCACGAGACTCTCTCCATCGCCATGAACCGCATCGGCGCGCTGTCGGATTCCGGTGAAGGCGGTGAGAGTCCCGAGCGTTTCAGGACACGGCCCAACGGCGACAACGCGAACTCCCCGATCAAGCAGATCGCCTCGGGACGCTTCGGCGTGACGGCGGAGTACCTCACCCATTGCCGGGAAATCGAGATCAAGATCGCCCAGGGCGCGAAACCCGGAGAAGGCGGACAGCTGCCGGGCTTCAAGGTGACGGACATGATTGCCAGTCTGCGCCACGCAACGCCGGGGGCGTCGCTCATCTCGCCACCGCCGCACCACGACATCTACTCGATCGAGGATCTCTCCCAGCTGATCTACGACCTCAAGCAGATCAACCCCGTCGCCCGGGTGTGCGTCAAGCTTGTCAGCCAGGCGGGGGTGGGAACGGTTGCCGCCGGAGTCGCCAAGGCCAAGGCGGATGTCATCCTCATCTCCGGCCACGTCGGCGGCACCGGAGCCAGTCCGCAGACCAGCATCCGCTATACGGGCGCGCCCTGGGAGATGGGTCTGGCAGAAACCAACCAGGTGCTCACCCTCAATCGCCTGCGCCACACGGTGCGCCTGCGCACGGACGGCGGTATCCGCACCGGCCGCGACGTCGTCATTGCCGCCATGCTCGGCGCTGAGGAGTATGGTGTCGGGACGGCCTCGCTGGTCGCCATGGGGTGTCTGCTGGTTCGCCAGTGCCATTCCAACACCTGCCCGGTCGGAATCTGCTCGCAGAAGCCCGCGTTGCGCGAGAAATTCGAAGGTACGCCGGAGAAGGTGGTCAATCTCTTCTCGTTCATTGCCGAGGACGTGCGCCACATTCTTGCCTCGCTCGGGGTGCGCTCTCTCGACGAGATCATCGGCCGCACCGACCTTCTAAGGCAGGTGGGCCGCGGCAGCGAGGACCTTGACGATCTCGATCTCAATCCCCTGCTCCTTCAGGCCGATTCCGGCGGATTCCCGCGCCACTCGGTGGTCGAGGGACGCAACGAGGTCCCCGACAGCCTCGACATGCGCATGCTCCGCGACGCCCGCACCGGTCTCGACGACCGCGAAAAAATGCAGCTCGCCTACAATGTGCGCAACACCGATCGCGCCGTTGGCACCAGGCTCTCGTCCGAGATCACCCGCCGCTTTGGCATGAAGGGACTCGCACATGATCACATCACGGTCCGCCTGAGAGGCTCTGCCGGCCAGTCGCTGGGAGCCTTTGCGGTACAGGGTGTGCGTCTCGAGGTCTTCGGCGACGCCAACGACTATGTCGGCAAGGGTCTCTCGGGCGGCACCATCGTGGTGCGCCCGCCGGTTTCGAGCGAACGGCCGGCCCACACCAACACGATCATCGGCAACACGGTGCTTTACGGCGCCACCGCCGGGCGGCTCTTTGCCGCCGGAGAGGCCGGCGAACGACTGGCGGTGCGCAATTCCGGGGGCGATCTCGTGGTCGAGGGCTGCGGATCCAACGGCTGCGAGTACATGACCGGCGGCACTGTCGTCGTCCTCGGTCCTGTGGGTCCCAACTTTGCCGCCGGCATGACCGGCGGCATGGCCTTCGTTCACGACAGGCACGAGCGCCTGACCGAGAACATCAATTCCGATCTTGTGATCATGCAGCGCCTGGCCAGCACAAGGTGGGAGGCGCACCTGAAATCCCTCATCGAGGACCATGTCACGGCGACACACTCCGAGCAGGCCTCGGGGCTGCTGCATGACTGGAAGTTCGAGGTCACCCGCTTCTGGCAGGTCTGCCCGAGGGAGATGGTCGACCGGCTGGCTTTCCCCCTGGTCGATGACGAAGAGGCGTTGCTCGCCTGAGCCTGCCCCCCAGGATGGTTGTATTTGCCCTGCCAGCCGGTCCATAAGATGTCCGGTTGCGTCATGAGGATGGTCTTGCCTGAGCTGATCCACGACCCGATGTCGCCGTTTTGCCGCAAGGTCAGGGTCGTTCTCGACGAAATGGGTGTGCGCTTCTCGTTGACCCAGGAGGACGTCTCGCTGCGGCGGGAGGAGTTCCTCGCCCTCAATCCCGCCGGCGAAGTCCCTGTTCTCATCGACGGAAGCGGGGCCGCCCTCGCCGACAGCCAGGCGATTGTCGAGTTCATCCAGGACGTCCGCAAGGAACCGGACCTCCTTGGCCCGGATCCCGCTCAACGTGCTGAAACCCGCCGGCTTGTCGCCTGGTTCGACAGGAAGATGTACCGGGAAGTCACCGGATTGATCATCGAGGAGAAGGTCCAGAAGTGGCGCCAGAGACGCGGCAAGCCCGACTCGGCGGTGCTGGCCGCGGCGCGCGACAGGCTGCGGTTGCACCTGGACTACATGGAAGGTCTGCTGGCGATGCGTTTCTGGCTTGCCGGCGAACGCTTCAGTCTCGCCGACATCGCCGCAGCCTCGCAGATTTCCTGCATCGACTATGTCGGCGACGTTCCCTGGTCCTCCTCGCAGGCAACCCGCGAGTGGTATGCCAGGATCAAGTCGCGGCCGTCATTCCGGCCGATCCTCCATGACCGCCTTGCCGGCATGCCACCCGACGATCACTATGCCGACCCGGATTTCTGAACGGGTGCGCCATCCCATGCCTGTGCGTGCGGCGCCAGGCCGGGAGTCGCCGTGGACGATGCCTGGCCCCCGGACCAGGGGTTGCCGGGCAGGCTGCGGTGAGCCGCCGTGGCGGTGACGCTTTCCGGCCAGCTGAAGCAGCAGGCTCGGGATCTCGGGTTTTCGGCGTGTGGAATCACCGGTGCGACCCGAGATCCACGCTGGCGCGAGGATCTCGTGCGCTTCGTCGAGGCAGGCTATCACGGAGACATGGCGTGGCTGGCCGGACGCCTGGGGGTACGCACCGACCCGCAGGCTCTCCTTCCCGGCGCGAGGAGCGTCATTGCTGTCGCCAGGGACTATGGTCCGGACACCAGCCCGCTGGATGACTTGAGGGAAAGCAGGCACGGTGTCATTTCATGCTATGCGCGTGCGCGGGACTATCACCGGGTGGTCTCGAGGCACCTCAAGGCGCTGGCGGCATGGCTGGTCCGCGAGACTCCCTGCGATGTCAGGGTCCTTGTCGATACCGCTCCCGTCATGGAAAAGCCGCTGGCCGGCCGCGCCGGCATCGGCTGGCAGGGAAAACACACCAACCTGGTGTCGCGGCAGCTGGGCTCATGGTTCTTCCTCGGCCTCATCGTCACGACGGCAGAGCTCGAGGCGGACGAGGCCGAGGGAGACCACTGCGGTTCCTGCAGGAAGTGCCTCGACATCTGTCCGACCAATGCCTTCCCCCAACCCTGGCGTCTCGACGCGCGACGCTGCATTTCCTATCTCACCATCGAGCACAAGGGCCACATCGACCGGGAGTTCCGCGCGGCCATGGGGAATCGCATCTTCGGCTGCGACGACTGCCTCGCGGTCTGCCCGTGGAACAAGTTTGCCAGGGTTGCCAGGGATGCAGATTTCCTGCCGCGGCCCGAGCTCACGCGGCCACGACTGGCCAGCCTTGCCATGCTCGACGATGCCGCCTTCCGCGCCCTCTTCACGGCGAGTGCCGTCAAACGCACGGGCCGCGACCGCTTTGTGCGCAATGTCATGATCGCCCTGGGCAACAGCGGCGATGGCGAGGCCGTCCCCGTGGTCGAGAGCAGGCTGGCGGACCCTTCGGCGCTGGTGAGAGCCATGGCGGTGTGGGCTCTCTCCCGCCTGACGCCGGCGGCGCATTTTGCCGCCGCCAGGGCGCGCCATCTCTCCTCGGAGGACGATCCCCAGGTCAGGCGCGAGTGGAGGGAGGGGTCCGACGCCCGATGACCGAACTCTTCTGCCTCGGTCCCGGATACACGGTCCGCCGCCTCGCCCTCGAACTCCGGGACGAGGGCTGGCGGGTCTCCGGGACCGTGCGCGATGCATCGCAGATCGCCGACCTGGCCCGTGAGGGAATCGAGGCGGCGGTGTTCGGCAGTGACGCGGCCGAGACTCTTCTGTTGCAAGCCACTCATGTCATCGATTCCATACCGCCTGTCCCCGGCGAGGCGCCGCTGCCCCTGGTCTGCCACGCCGGCGCCTTTGCCCGTCACGAGAACCTGCGCTGGCTCGCCTACCTCTCGACCACGGGTGTCTACGGAGACCGCCGGGGAAACTGGGTCGACGAGTCGGACGAAGCAGAGCCGGCCACCGAACGCGGAGCACGGCGTCTGGCTGCGGAACAGGCCTGGCTCATCATGCATGAACGTTACGGCCTTCCGGTGCATGTCTTCCGCCTGGCGGGTATCTACGGACCCGGCCGCGGGGTGCTCGAGCAGGTGCGGGCCGGAAAGGCGCGGCGCGTCATCAAGCCTGGGCAGGTGTTTTCGCGTATCCATGTCGACGATATCGTGGCGACGCTCAAGGCCTCCATTGCCAGGCCCTCGCCGGGCGCCATCTACAACGTGTGCGACGATGAACCGGAATCACCGGCGATTGTCACGGAATACGCCTGCCGTCTCCTCGGTGTCACAGCACCCCGGCCAGTAGCCCTGGAGAAAGCCGGTCTCTCCGCCATGGCCGCAAGCTTCTATGCCGACAACAAGCGCGTCTCCAACCGCAAGATCAAGGAGGAACTCGGCGTTCGCCTCCGCTATCCCTCCTATCGCGAGGGACTGTCAGCGCTGACGGCATCCTCGACCCCGTCGAGTGTCCGGCCGAGCAGCGCAAGATCCGGATCACGCGACAACCGGTGATCACCACCCTTGACCAGGTGAACGCGAACGTCATCCGTCGCCAGCCTGGCGGCGAGATCGAGGGCGAGCGACCACTTCACCGACCCGTCCCTCATGCCATGGAGCAGCCGCACCGGCACATCGATTGCAATGGAGCGGCGCATCACCAGGTGACGGCGCGCCTCCTCGATAAAGCCATGGGTCACCGTGTAGCTGCCATCCTCTTCCTCGACCTTGAGGGCGCCGTCCCGCCGCAGCCGCTCCTGGTCTTCGGCCGAGAGGTTCCAGAAGATGTCCTGCGAGAAGTCGGGCGCGGCGGCGATGCCGACGAGGGCGGCGACGCGCCGGGGCCGCGCCAGAGCCACGTTCAGCATGATCCAGCCGCCCATGCTGGAACCGACAAGGATCTGAGGTCCCTCGGTGAGGGAGTCCAGAACGGCCAGCGCATCCGCAGTCCAGGCGCCGATGGTGCCCTCCTCGAAACGCCCGCCCGACCGGCCGTGACCGCTGTAGTCAAAGCGCAGGAAGGCACGTCCGCGGCGGCAACACCGTTCATCGAGCCACGTCGCCTTCGTCCCCGACATGTCGGAGGAATAGCCACCGAGAAACACGACACCCGGGCGGGTGCCGGTGCGGCGGGCGTAGGCGAGGGCGACTCCATCCTCGCGTTCGAGCCATCTCGTATCTGTGTCCGGCATGGCCTATATCATGGTTTCCTGGTGCAAGCGGCAGGTGTCCCTATATCATGATTGAGCGTCAGGACGACTCTCTTGTCGTTCTCCAGGTCATTCCGCGACTCAAGATCGGTGGCGCCGAACGCGCCGTCATCGATATCTCCCGGGCGCTCAACGACGCCGGCATGCAGTCCCTCGTCACCTCCCAGGGGGGCGAACTCGTGCCTGATCTGCTGCACACCAAGGCCATTCACATGGCGATGCCCGTCGCCTCCAAGAATCCCCTGACCATCGCCCTCAACACACTGCGTCTTGTCCACCTGATCCGCGTCCATCAGGTCAACGTGATCCACGTGCGTTCCAGGGCGCCCGCCTGGTCGGCACTGGCCGCCGCGCGGCGCACGGGAACGCCGATCGTGACCACCTTCCATGCACCCTACACCATCAATTCCAGGGCCAAGCGGCTCTACAACTCCGTGATGGCGCGAGGCGACCGGGTGATCGCCGTCTCCGAATACGTGGCACGTCACGTGCGCAAGGAGTATGGCGTGCCGGAGAACCGGCTGCGCTGCATCTTCCGCGGTATCGACATGGCGCGGTTCGACCCGGCAGCAGTGAGCATCGATCGAATCACCACCCTGGCGGACTACTGGAACCTGCCGGACGGCGTTCCCATCATCATGTTTCCCGGTCGCCTGACACGGCTCAAGGGCCACCGTGTCATGATCGACGCCCTCAAGCAGCTGCGCCGTGACGCCTTGTGCCTGATGGTGGGGGTGGCGGGCGCCCGCCCCGCACTGCGACGGGAAATCGAGAACCTCATTCTCGAGGCCGGACTGGAGCGACGGGTAACTCTCATCGACAGCTGTCACGACATGCCGGCAGCCTACCGTCTCGCCGACGTCGTCGTGCAGCCCTCCCTCGTTCCGGAGGGTTTCGGGCGTGTCGCCGTCGAGGCGCAGGCCATGGGTGTTCCCGTCGTCGCCTCCGATACCGGCGCCACAAGCGAGACCGTCCGCCAGGGGGTGACGGGATGGCTGACGCCTTCGGGCGACGCCGGCGCCCTGGCCGGGGCGCTGACCACGGCGCTCGATCTCGATGCCGAGGCGCGCATCAGGCATGCGGCAATCGCCAGGGCCCATGCGGTTTCGCACTTTGCCCTCGGCAACATGTGCAACGCCACCATCGAGGTCTATCGGGAACTGACCGCCGGGCCATGACGGAAGGCATTCTGGTCATCAGGCTTGGAGCCCTCGGGGATTTCGTCATGGCCAGCGGAGCCTTCGCATCGATCCGCGCCTTCCATGACACCGCCCGCATCGTGCTTCTGACACGCCCGGCCTATGCCGGTCTCGGCCGCGCCGGCGGCTGGTTTGACGACGTGTGGATCGACCGGCGGCCGGTGTGGTGGAAGCCGTCCGGCGTCCTTGCTCACAAGAGACGCCTCGATGCCGGCATGTTCGAGCGTGTCTACGATCTGCAGATCTCGGATCGCACCTCGGCCTACTATCATCTGCTGCGGAGGCCCAGGCCCGAGTGGTCCGGTGTCGCCCGTGGCTGCTCCCTCTACAACCGGCGCCGCGAACTCGTGCGCTATCACCCCATCGAGCGTCATGCACTCCAGTTGCGCCGCGCCGGCGTGCAGCGAATCATGCCTCCTGACCTGTCGATGATCCGCACCCCGCCACCCGCCGGCGTACCCGCCGGCCGCATGGCGCTGATGGTGCCCGGCTGTGCGCCGCACCGCCCGGAAAAGAGATGGCCGGCTGCGCACTATTGTGCTCTCGCCCGCGGCATGCTCGAGCGTGGCGTCACGCCCCTGCTCATCGGCAGTCCGCACGAAGCCGATGTTCTCGATCGGATTGCCGCCACCGATCCCGCCATCGTCAACCTGATGGGACGGACCAGCCTCGAGCAGATCGTTGCCCTGGCGCGTCATGCGGTGTTCGCCGTCGGCAACGACACCGGGCCGATGCATGTCGCCGCCACGGCCGGCTGCCCCTGCGTCGTCCTGTTCTCGCAAGCATCCGACCCGGATCTTTCGCGGCCCCACGGTTCGCGCGTGACGGTGCTGCGCCGCGCCGCGCTCGACGATCTCTCCCCGGAAGAGGTTGCACAAGCCCTGCACAGCCTCCATGTATGGCATCGCTCACCGCCGGAGACCCTGAAGGCATGAACACGAGCCCGGGAACCATCGACGTCACGCTGCCGGACGGCTCCTGTCGCACGTTTGACGCTCCGGTCACCGGTGCGGACGTGGCGGCATCCATCGGCTCTGGCCTGGCGCGGGCCGCCTGGGCGGTGAAGGTCGACGGCGACCTGCGCGACCTTGGCAGGGAAATCGATCACGATGCAGTCATCGAGATCGTGACATCGAAGTCGAGCGAAGCCCTCGAACTGCTGCGCCACGATGCCGCCCATGTTCTGGCACAGGCGGCCAAGGAACTCTTTCCGGAGGTCCAGGTCACGATCGGGCCGGTGATTGATGACGGATTCTACTACGACTTCGCCCGCGACGATCCGTTCACGCCAGCAGACATGGAGGCCATCGAGGCCCGCATGATGGAAATCGTCGACCGTGACGAACCCATCAGCCGCGAGGTCTGGGACCGCGACGAGGCGGCGCGCTTCTTCGAATCCATCGGAGAGGCCTACAAGGCGGAGATCATCCGCGACCTACCCGCCGACGAGACCATCACGCTTTACCGGCAGGGCGACTGGATCGACCTGTGCCGGGGACCGCATCTCCCCTCCACGGGCCGGCTGCCGAAGGCGTTTCGTCTCACGCGCCTCGCCGGGGCCTACTGGAGGGGCGACAGCCGCAATGCGATGCTGCAGCGCATCTACGGCACGGCCTGGTCCGACAAGGCGCAACTGAAGGCCTGGACGGACCGCCTCGAGGAGGCCGCAAAGCGCGACCACCGGCGCCTCGGGCGCGAGATGGATCTCTTCCATTTCCAGGACGAGGCGGTCGGTTCGGCCTTCTGGCACGCCTCCGGGTGGCGCCTCTACCGCACCCTCCAGGACTACATGCGCCGTCGCCTCGAGGACGCCGGTTACCAGGAAGTCAACACGCCGCAAATGGTGGCGCGATCGCTGTGGGAGGATTCCGGTCACTGGGAGAAGTTCCGCGACAACATGTTCACGGCGACCACCGAGGACGAACGCATCTGGGCCGTGAAGCCGATGAACTGTCCCTGCCACGTGCAGATCTTCCGCCAGGGAGTGAGGAGCTACCGTGACCTGCCGCTGCGCATGGCCGAGTTTGGCTCCTGCCTGCGCTACGAACCCTCCGGCGCCCTCCACGGGCTGCTGCGGGTCCGCTCCTTCACCCAGGACGATGCACACATCTTCTGCCCGGAAGATCAGATCGCCTCCGAGACCGAGCATTTCTGCACGCTGCTGGCATCGGTCTACCGTGATCTCGGATTCGACGAGTTCTCGGTCCGCTTCGCCGACCGCCCGGACGTCCGGGCCGGCGACGATGCCGTGTGGGACCAGGCGGAAGAGGCGCTGAGAGAGGCGGCAGCAGGGACGGGGCTGGAGATGTCCTACAGCCCGGGCGAGGGCGCCTTTTATGGTCCGAAACTGGAGTTCCATCTGCGTGATGCCATCGGCCGAGACTGGCAATGCGGCACCCTGCAGCTGGACTTCGTCCTGCCCGAACGGCTCGATGCCACCTATGTCGCAGAAAACGGAGAGCGCCGCCGCCCGGTGATGCTGCATCGTGTGATTCTCGGTTCCTTCGAGCGCTTCATCGCCATCCTGATCGAGCACTATGCCGGGAATTTCCCGCTGTGGCTGGCGCCGGTCCAGTATGCCGTGGCGACCATCACCAACGATTCCGATGACTATGCCGAGGAGGTGCACGCGCGCCTCGTCGCAGCCGGACTTACCGGCGTCATCGATACCGGATCCGAGAAGATCGGCTACAAGGTGCGGCGGCATTCGGTGTCGAAGGTGCCGGTGCTTCTTGCCCTCGGCCGGCGCGAGAAGGAGGAACGCAAGGTTTCCTTGCGCCGACTCGGAAGCAGGGAACAGCAAGTCCTTGATCTTGACGACGCCATCCATACACTTGGCGCTCAATCCGTTCCGCCGGATCTCGCCCGAAAGACCTGAACAACCCGAGGAGTTGGTTACATAGCACGCTACGGACAGAACATGGCCCCGCCCGTCAAGTCGGGACCGCGGGCCAACGAG